>CAZJRS010000005.1:0-24810 GCA_964548585.1 uncultured Methanocella sp.
CCCCTGTATCGCTAAACCCATCGTGGGGGGAGGGGGTCATAAAAACTATAAAGTGCTGAACGAATCGATGCTGCCCCCCGAAGAGGAGTACTTCCTGCAAGAGCTGGTCACAGGCATGCCGCTGAGCGTTTGCGTGCTATCGACAGGCAGTGAGGCAATGCCAGTGAGCGTCAACGAGATCCTGGTAGGTAAAAAGTGGCTCGGAGTAGAGCCTGGATACACCTATTGCGGAAATGTGACACCATACATCACACGATTCAAAGACCAGATGTATGATATTGCCCGAAAGCTGATACCGGCGCTGGGCCTTGTAGGTACTAACGGTATCGACTTTATTGTAAACAAGGACGGCCCCAAAGTATTGGAGATCAACCCCCGGTTCCAGGGGAGCCTGGATGCAGTGGAGATGGCCACCGGAGAAAACCTGTTCCAGGCACACGTAGATTCCATCAACGGCAAGCTCAGGCCGTTCAAGGTCAAACAGTACGGCTACAGGGCAATCCAGTTTGCCGGGCAGACGTTGAGAGTAACCCAGGACCTGTCGAGCCCTCATACCGCGGATATCCCCCCGGTAGGCACAATCATCGAGAAGGGCAATGCGGTAATCTCAATCAAGGGCCATGGCCAGACACGGGGCGAAGCTTCAGCCATGGTCAGGAGCACAATCCGCAGGATCAGGAAAGGCCTGGAAACTGTGTGACATGCCCCGGAACCTTCACGGGCACAGATAACTTTTATATCTTTATATCAGGACTATACTATAAGAAAAAGTTCCAATCATTCAATCTATCTTATCAAAGGTGAAATTGTGTCAGCTCTGGATAACAAGGCAGTGAGAGGCTACATCCACAAGCTAGTCGGCGACGATGGCATGCAGGTTGTGGAAAAGATGATCGAAAAAGTCCCGGACCAGGAGGTCACAGATGAGCAGGTAGCCCAGCTCAGTGGCGTTAACCTGAACCTGGTGAGGAAAACATTGTATATCCTCTACGAAAACCACCTGGCGATGTACCGCAGGGAGCGAGACAAGGACAGTGGCTGGCTGACGTATTTGTGGAAGCTGGACCTGGAAAACTCAGTGCACATGCTCAGGAACGAGGCCCGAAAGCTGATAAAAAAGCTGGAAAGGCGCCTGAACTTTGAGAGCAACGAGTTCTTTGTATGCCAGGAACAACCGCCCCACCGGATATTGTTCGACTTTGCCGTGGAGACGAACTTCGTCTGCCCGGTAGATGAGAGCCCGCTGATGCACTGTGACAACACCAAGGAAATTCAGGCACTGCGGACCCGGATCGACGAACTGAAAAAGATCATCGTCCTATAATGAAGCCCGGTGAAGCCCAAGCCCTGTTGAAAAAATACCGCGCCCACAAGAGCGTAATCGAGCACGTCAAGGCAGTGCGAGATTACGCCATGGATCTTGCGAATAAAACAGAGTGCGATCGCGAGCTGGTAGAGGTCGGTGCGATTTTACACGACATCGGAAGATGTAAGACCCACACAATTGACCACGCGATCGTCGGTGCAAAAATCCTCCGGGAAGAAGGCGTTGACGAGAGGATTGTCAGGATTGTCGAGAGACACGTAGGAGCAGGTATTACCCGGGCAGAAGCTGAAAAACTAGGGCTCCCGCCCGCAGATTACCTGCCGGAGACCATCGAAGAGAAAATCGTCTGCCAGGCAGACAACCTGATCGGAAACAAAGAGCGTATCACCATCCACGAGGCGATTGATACAGCAAAGGACAAATGGTCACCCGCAGGTGTAAACAGGCTGATACAGCTCCAGTTTGAAGTGTTCAGGCCACACGAGGCGGTTTTAACAGAAAAGACGTGTAATGATGAAATGATCGAAGGAGCGATCGGAGAAATGGACCTCCTATATAAAAAACGTATAGAAAACGACAAATGCATTCTGACACTATATGGTAAGGATGCGGAAAAAGCCGTTAAAATTTTGAAAAAGCTAATGCATCGCCACAGCAGTGACTAAACTCACCCGGGATGCCTAGCACTTCGTCGGATATTTCTTGAGATCAGACACCCAGCCCTCGGTCAGGGAATTGTTATATACGACCGTGGCGAGGTAGGATGTCTCATCCATGTCAAAGACAATATCCTGCGTCTTTCGATCACCCTCGTTCTGGATGGGTACGATGCGCTTGATACTATCCTTCCCCGCGATCCTGCGTATCCGGTCCACGATAGAATCCCTCACCTCAAACCGCCCCTCCCCGGACGGCTGATCTGGCGCTGGCTTCGTATGCTTGATCTGCACCTGGATTTTCTCGATCGCTTCAAGTCTCCCCTGCATACTAATCTGAGTCAATATTGACCGGGTATGACATTAAAGTTCACCGCGATATTGTCGTGAAGCAAAGGAAAATACCGCAAATAGGGATGTTCTGAAGGCGAGGCACAGGCAATTACTCTTTAAGCGACAAGTGCCAGAGAAGCCTATTGAAAATTCTTGTTAGTATCGTGTGGGTAATCGGATAACCAGTATCCCCGTGGTATGAGTATCATTGTTTATACCGTAGTGTGAGCCTTGTATAGGTTTATGGTGTGTAGCACAAAAACTCGTTTATGAAAAATGGGTTTTTCAAATAGAGGCCATGAAAAATTAAAGGTTGGCCCTGTGTTGGTTGAAATACCGCCAAGACCAATGATATCGGATCGTAATCCAAGATAAAAAAGTCCTTGGCGTTCTTGGCCCCTTGGCGAGCTTGGCGGCAATTCAACCATAGCCAAAACAACCACTTTTTCACAGGACAAAAAAAGTTCCGTCAAGTGACACGAATGGCACCAAATCAAAACACGGGTAGTGATAGCGCCTGCGGTCACCATACTGAGTTAAAGTGAAAACTATTGGATAGTAACGCTTCTGATGCCCCTCAGCTTCTTCAGATCACTGACCAGTTCGCCGGGGATTGTATCGTTAGTGATGAGCGTCATCGCAGGGTCGTCGGTGAAGAAAGGATCATCGGTCACAGCCTGCCTGATGCTCAAGTGATGTTTAGCCACTACCCAGGTGACCTCGCTGATGATGCCGACGTTCTGCGCATTATCGACCCGGATGATGATGACTCCCAGACCCAGCAAAGGTGCAACGTCTTTCAGCGAAGCAATGGAGCGAATATTCAGAAAAACCCGCCGCAGCGTATCATCATTCAGGATCAACTCGGTGGTCGCGTCTACCACCCTACGGTCGACGCCTGCTTCTTTGGCAATCTGAGTATGAGGAATATCGATCTTGCCCGAAACAACATGACCTTCGGCGTTGACCTGAAAGCCCCGCTCCAACAGAAGGCGGATAACCTTCTCCTGCGAAGGCATGCCCTTAAATTTATCGACGATTTCGCTCCACATACCACATCATAATTACAGCGCATAGGTAATAAGTATAGTGTTGTTTTGAAGAAGCGAATATAAAACCAATGGGAATTCAAGAGACACCTCCCCAAAACCAGTCCTTCGTACAACATAAAATATTACTTATATTATAAATTTAAATATAATACTGGATTGTGGCAGTCATGGGTTCAAGAAAAAATGTGCTTACACAGATAGTGGCAACGCTGACATTGGTCGCGTTGATCGCGGTATTCACAGGACTGTTCATCGGAGACAGCGACCTTGCAGCAGCTTCGCCGATAGAGGCGATGGCACATGTGACAATGGATCAAAATTCGGCAAGCGATACTATCCAGACAGGCAGTAACGGAGCCATACCAGGACCGACAGCACCAGCGATGTCCGCAGCAGCGTCAGCGCCCAAACAAGCATCAGAAGCAAAACCCCAGATCAAGTATAATACTATCACAGACAGGTCAGATACCATGAACAGGCACCCGGTTTTAATGGATAACTCCAGCGCCCATAATGCATCAGTCAGCGAGCTCACCGAGTTCTTGAAAAACGATGACACAGTCAAGAATAAGTACGACAATCCCAACTACACCTGCGCTAACTTTGTCACAGATCTGCAGCATAATGCGGAGAGCATAGGGATCAACGGCGGATACGCGGGGATGAACTTTGTGGGAAAAGAGGATGGGCACGCTATTAATGTGTTTCCGACTACTGATGATGGGTTGGTGTATGTGGATGCTACGGCGGGGAAATTGATTGTTACTAAGAATTTGAGGGAGGGGATGAAATATTATAATATGGGGACTATAGCGGAGTTGAGTTTGTACTTTTAAAACCGATCTTTAAAACAAGAGCAAGTAGCGAGCCCGCCTTTGGGTCGTCGTTACCGCACATGATAGGTTATCCTGCCCCTTTCCTCGGACCCGTGACCCTGCAAGCGTCAGTTGTCCACGGTTAGCATGCTCCCTTCCGGGCCTGTGCCGGTCCCCGCAATCAAGGCAGTCGACGTGCTTTCCAGCACGGCGATTTACCACCGCTAACCCAGCAGGACGGATCTTCAACGTAGAGAAAGCAAGGCCTTCATGCGTCAGAAAACGCCTTCTTTAGGCTTCGTCCTCCGCATGCCGACGATTTCGGATTATAGGTGACGCCGAATCACCCGGACTAGCTCGCCAACTCATAGTTACACATCCGCGGCAATAAACTTTTTGCATGATCAGGAGGTAATATGTCTAATGGTGATCACATGGCAGATGATAACATAGAGGCCATTGTCGGCTATATCAGCGGCAACGCCAGGCGAAAACAAGTCGTGGAAGCGCTGAGCAAGGGTGCCGAAGATATGCAGGCACTGGCAAAGCTGACTCGTATCCCACGGCTCTCCCTCGATAAGATGATGGAAGAGATGGCCGGGAAAGAAATCGTGAAAAAGGAGAATAATGGCTTCAAGCTCACCAGTGTCGGGGAGCAGGCTGCCACAATTATGAAGTCATTCCGCTAAAAAGATCGGCTTTACACGCCGATCAATTTACTTTTAGGCCCCGACGCTCTTTTAGTTCAGTAATTATACATTTGGTTCAAAAAAACTATAATACAGGCGATCAGATTCCATTTTAGCTATTAAACTGCATTTCCATGACAGACAAACAGACAGACCGACAGTTGACTGTATATTACCAGTACTGACGGCAGCGCAATGCGAGGATTATTGATTATGGCAAATAACGAAGGGCTTCAGGTTGTGGTTTTTCGCGCGGGAGAATCCGAGTACTGCGCGGACATCAGGGACGTGAGGGAGATCATCCGGCTTGACAGCATTACGAACCTGCCCGGGTCCGGAGGCCGCGTCGAGGGCATCATTAACGTTCGCGGTGAGATCATACCGCTCATCGCCCTGCGAAGCCTGACGGACATACCCCGGCGGGAAACAGATAATGAAACCCGGGTGCTGATCGTCGATCACAAACCGGCGTTCGGCCTGATCGTCGATATGGTGGGCGAGGTGAAAAACGTGCCGAGAGATGCGGTCGTACCGCTGCCAGCTATAATTAAGGACCGGATTAACAGCGACCTGTTTACCGGAGTAGGGAAACTCCCTGACCGGATACTAATCATCGTAGACCTCAAGAAAGTCATCGTCAAAGACAACGGCCAAATGGATAGATCAAAGATCGACACAGCTTCCGCCCCTGAAGAGGAGACCAGAGAAATGACAGACGAAAGTAACGCAATAGCGGTATCACCCAGGATTGATACGACAATATCGCCGCAGATAACCGAAGCAAGTCCGGTACCCGTTGCATCAGAGAGTAGCCAGCCTGAAGTATGTACAGGATCTGTTATACCCGCAAAGCCGGCCGAGCCAACCATCGAGGTCCTGGTGAAAGACCAGCGCCTGACCGATATCCACCTTGACGCCCTGCGAGAGGTCGGCAACATCGGCACCTCTCATGCGGCAACGTCCCTGTCCACACTGGTTGGCAGCCCGATTAATATCACCGTGCCCAGCATCAAACTGGTGCCGATCAACAATGTCGCAGGTATCCTGAACGAAGCGAAAGTGGTCGGACTACTACTGGAGATTAAAAACGACGAGTATGCGGCGGGTTTCCTGTACAACCTGTTCCCCGAGTCAAGCGCACTGAGAATTGTCGACAGGCTGATGGGGCTGGATTCCGGCACCACGAGGGAACTGGATGAGATGGGCCAGTCCGCTATCATGGAAGTAGGAAACATCATCAGCTCGTCTTTCTGCGACGCAGTGGCAGATCTCCTCGGGGTCCCGCTGCTTCCGACACCGCCGAACTACGTGTGTGACATGGCCGACTCGATACTCCAGAGCACGCTCATCGAGATCAGTATGATGACGGACGATGCGATCATCTTCCGTACGGACCTGGCGGACGACGATCACATCTTCGAGGGCTATGTACTATACTTCCCCAACCCGGATACGCTGGATAAGATATTACACATCATCGATACCAAGCTGAGCGGATGACGCTAAGGCGTCATATAAATACCATTACGCATATTTATTTTTCATGAAATTCGAGGGGATCAGCGAAAAGTTTCCCGGGCTTTGCGTGGCAGAGGGCATCATCAGAGACCTGGAAATCTCGCCTGTGGCTGAAAGCCTGGAGAGGTTTAAGCCAGAGGTTGCTAACCAGATCCGATCATCGTACAGCCTCGATACGGTGAAAGATGATCCGGGGTTCAGGGCTTATCGCAACTTCTTCTGGAGCGTCGGAATAGATCCGACCAAAACCCGGCCGGCATCTGAAGCGCTGGTTAGACGGTTACTGGCGGGAAACCCTTTGCCCACGATAAATACCGCTGTCGACGCGTATAACCTCGCGTCAGCCTCTCATGGAGTTCCTGTCGCCGCTTTCGATGCGGACCTGCTGCGCGGGCATCTCACGATGAGGTTTGCCAGAGAAGGCGAAAAGTTTCTGGGAATCGGCATGAAGGAGCCCGTACAATTGAAGCCGAACCAGGTGATCCTCTGTGATGAAGCGGATATCATTGCCGTATACCCTTACAGGGATTCCGACGTTACGAAAGTGACGCTGGCAACTAAAAAGATGCATGTAATAGCGTGCGGAGTCCCCGGAGTCAGCCAGGACCGGGTACTGGACGCCTACAATGCCTGTGCAAGCTACCTGAAAAGATATTGCCAGGGATGCTCCGAGGAGCCTTCGCTGTACCCTTAGGCAGTTACCTGGCTTCAGCTGACTCGGCGGTTCGGCCTTCTTCACTACTGAGCGTCTTTTCGATCTCGGCCGGGTTGAAGCCTACCACGAGTTTTTCACCGTAGACAAGCAAAGGCGTTGCCCGGACCTTGTACTTGTGGATCAGCTCGTCCATCGCAGCGCGATCTTTGGTGATATCTTTGTCCTCGAACTTGACGTTGCGCTTCTGCAGGTACTCCTTCAGCTGGTTACAATAGCCACATTGTGGCTGCGTGTAAATTTTTATGTCAGGCATGATCAAAACCAATAAAACTGCCGGTTTTGTGCGTATATAGGATGGCGCGGAAATAAACGGTATAAGTAATATGGACAGAAGATCATAGAGCCCGGGATTAATATAGTGCGTAAGCGATTAGTAATGACCAATATGTTTTTGTATATAGATTGAGTATTAGCGATTGAAGGGGTATTCGAGATGGAATCGACTAAAACGACAGAAAACAGAAGCCTCATCGAAAAGGAAGCAGAATATATTGTCCAGTACGTGAGAAGCTTCCAGGTACATACCGGTAAAGATGAGACAGCCCTTACAGAAATATTATCAATGCTTAACAACCTTCATGCAGCCATTGATCGTATCGAAGAATCTCACCAGCGGCGCATTATTCTGATGGAGGAGATGAGGAAAACCGTCAGCGCCATGGAAGACGAGCAAAGGCAGTTTGTCGAGAAGCACAAGAATGTTGCAAGTAATTAGCGACACCCTTCACCGATCATTTTTTAAAGAATGCCAGTTATCACCGGCCCGGTTTACCGTTTGATAAGTAAAAATCTCTAATTATAAACTATATAGGCCAACTATTTAATGGTAAATCGTAGACTAATGGTGATATTCATGGCAGCCATAACCACCAGAGAGCTCACCAAAAAGTACGGAAAGCTAGAGGCGCTGTCGGGCCTGAGCATCGATGTCGCGGAAGGCGAGACCTTTTGCCTGCTGGGGCCGAACGGGGCAGGAAAATCCACGACGATCAGCATATTGACCGGATCCGTCGAGCCTACGTCAGGCACTGCGATGGTCATGGGCATTAATGCGGCCAAAGATCCGACAGGCGTGAAGAAGGTTGTCGGTATCGTGCCGGAGATGGAGTATCCCCCGAGCTTTTTAACCGTCAGGGAGTACCTGGATCTGGTCTGCAACATCAGAAAAGTCGCGGAACCGAAGCCGAAGATAGACCGGTGGATCGAGTTCTTCGGCCTTGGGCCGAAAGAAGACGTGCTGTGCAAAGACCTCAGTAAAGGGACGAAGAAAAAGGTGATCGTATCTGCGGCGCTCGTGCATGAGCCAAAACTGCTATTTCTGGACGAGCCGTTCCTGGACCTGGATCCAATCGTGCAGCACAACATGAGAGAGTATCTGAGATCTTATGCTAAAGAAGGCGGGACTGTATTCCTGTCTACTCACATCCTCGAAATCGCCGAGAAGCTGTGTGACCGCGCCGGCATCCTGTACAATGGCAAGCTGATCGCATCGGGCAAGGTTTCTGAGCTCAAGAAGTCACAGGAGAGCCTCGAAGACGTCTTCATGAGGCTGGTGAAAGAGGAGTGCGCATGAGCGTAAACCTGTTCTGGCTGTTCATCAAGGAGGAGTACCGGACTCAGTCATCCATGTTCAAGAGCTCGTTCCTCATGTACCCGGTCATGATACTGGTTATGGCCGGGCTCATGGGCTTGATGCTGCTGCCCATGCGCATGTCACTGTCCACCTATGAACTGGTTACGCTGGCCCAGATAGGCGTGTTCATGTCGGGTATGCTGGTCGGCGGCATGGCTATGTTCCAGGAAGCGATTCTGGAACGCCGTATGTCAGGGGTGAGACTGCTACTGAACATACCGATCACACTGCCGATATCCAATAAAAAGGTCTTCGCATACTTCTATTTCAAAGATATACTCTACTATATAGGCATGAACGTACTACCCGTGCTATTCGGCTTGTACGCGTCCACGTTAGTCACTGGCATACATGTCGACCTACCCATGGCAGCGATAACGTTCATCCTGTCGTTCCTGCTCGGAGTCTCGGTGAGCTTCGCCCTATCCACGATTGCAGTACGGAGCAAGGCAGTATTTGCAATTATACTGGTAGCCACCATCGGCCTGGCCTACGTGGCATCTATCGGGCAGGCAAGCGCACTGATCGGCATCGGCCGGTTCGTGCCGACAGTCGGGGCATATGTGAGCGGATCGGTCACGGATATCGCAATAGCACTGGCAGTATTTATGGTTCTGTCTGCATTTTCGCTGTACTTCATCCGGGAAACGTCACACGCATCCGAGAAGCGCTACAAGAGCAACCTTGGCGGCATCAGCCTCCGATTTAAGATCTTCGGGCGCTATTCCACCCTGGCAGCTAAGGAGTGGATCGACCTGAGCCGCAGCGGAGGCCTGGGATCGGTGCTATTCTCCTTCGTATTGCCACTGTTGTTCCTCTGGGGCCTGCTGTGGATGATGTCGAACGTGATGACATTCATGAACACAGGCGAAGCGATCAGCATGCCCTTCAACACAATGTTCTACTCGATCATCATCGGGTTCTTCGCATCCCTGGTCTACGGCTGGCTGAACAACATCGACAACAATGCCAACTACCGCATGCTGCCCGTCACCATGACCGATGTGATCAAGGCAAAACTCATCTTGTTTGTCATCCTCAACACGGTCGTTTCAGTGATATACCTCAGCCTGATCAGCCTCACCCGGGGTGAACTGGCGCTGCTGCCAGTCAGCCTTTTCACCATGTTTATGGTTTCAGGGTATACCGGAGTGCTGACTGCGTACATGACAGGCATATTCACCAACAGCCTGATGTTCGACTACAAGGTGATGACGGTATATGCGCTGGCAGTATCACCGGTGCTCATTGTTCTGATCGTCCTGTCGTTCTATCCGTCAATGCTGCTGGCCAACATTGCCCTGTCAGCCCTGATGGGCATCGTGGCATACCTGCTGCTGGGTCGAATCGACAAAAAATGGGGGAAAGTAGAGTTCCGGGTCTGATAGCCTGAGAGTTGTGTGGCACGGCGTCAAAACCATCGCTGCGCTGTGCCCATTATCTTAGCTCTAAAAGCAGCATAATTATTTTAATCCCATCATAGAAACTCTACTCATGAGCCGGCTACATGAGATGATGGACGAGATCGAGCGCCAGCGCCGCATGGGTAATTTTCATGGCGCCGAGAACCTGGCGAAGATCGAGATGAAGGAGTACGAGTTGCAGGGCAACACTCCATACTATAATTTTTACAGAGGATTGTTATGGTATCTGTACGACTTTCCATTCGATGCCATGACACATTTCAACAATTCGCCGCTGACCGAAGACAAGGACATGTTTTATGTTCACAAGTTCAAAGGCGTCGTCAACCTCGAGAACGGCAAGTACGATGAAGCGCTGGTCAATTTCCAGGCAGCCATGGGCCTGACGTCCAGCCAGGCCGACGTGGTGGCTATCACTAACTGCCTGGGCAACACATATCTGAGGATCGGCAATTCCCAGCGGGCACTGGAACTGTATAGTGAAGCATTACAGATTTCTTATGATTCTGGGTTTGATGACTGGACTGAGACAACTCTGTCCAACGTGGGCGTAGCCCACATTAACATGGGTGATAATAAAGGCTCGATGAAGTTCTTCGAAGACGCCCTAGAGCTGTCACGGGCCATAGGCGATGCCAGAGGTGAGCGGATATGCCTGAATAACCTGGCGGGCGCTTTTAATAATATGGGGAAGCATAGTGAAGCACTTGAGCTCTTTGAGGAAGCCCTGAAGAAGGCATCGCAGATCGACGATAAGTTCGGGGTGAGAGTCGCTTACAGTAATATCGGGTATACATATCGCTTGCTAGATAAGCCGGACAAAGCTATGAATTATTATACCATGGCCCTGGACCAGGCCCGGCAGATCGGCGATCACCCTGGCGAAAATATGGCACAGTACTGGATCAACTCACTGCGGGAAGGTAAAAAAAGATTTGTTACCCCATAGGCAGTGCTCACAGCGGAACAGAGCCGATGGTTTAAGCGGTACTCGCATCAGCGTTTAGACGATTGTCCAGCGCATGCATGAGTTCTCTGTACTCATGAGTGGAAAAGTCCATCCACTCGTTGACTGCCAGCAGATAAATCGCAGTCCTGGCACCTTTTTTTGTCAGCTGGTAGCTTTCGGACTGGTGTACAACAAGGCTGGAGCCGACTAGTGCCGACATCACGGATTTCAGGTATTCATCATGCATATTACATTCGCTGGAAAGTTGGTTAAAAGTATGAGGACCCCGGCATAGAGTTGCCAGAACCTCGAGGATCATCGAACATGATAAGGACTTACCGGAATCCATTGTCGTCACCTGTGATTGGAGGATAATAAAGCTGCATGAACTTAGGATGCAAGGTTTTGTGTGTGGGGGGGTATATAGCTTATACAATGCACCCTAAGATTCATCGCTCTATACCTTACTACCCTTGGCGGATATATAAACCAATACAACGCAAGTGTATGTACAGACATTACAAAAAATAGAATAAATCGGTAATAACAAATATAAAACCAAATTTATTGTAAAATTGGGCACACCCGGGCCTATGCCCGACCCGGGATATTTTGCCCTACAGATGCATGCGCTTAGAACAGGTTCAAGCTGAACTCAGGGTACGCGCCTGCAAAATGCGCAGCGCCAATCCCGGGCAATCCAGCGGCCAGCCCGCCGGCATTACTAAAGCTGGTAGCGAAGGTATGATCGTTGGCCGCATTAGCAGTAGTCATAGCGTTGGCCGCATTAGCCACCCCGCCCCCGTACCCGCTGCCGAACGGTATACCTGGCAAAACCCCGGGCAACGGACTGAAACCGCCCCCGCCGTACCCGTTTACAGCTGCATCAGCCGATGCACCGGCATTGGCGATCGAAGAATCGTGGGAATACGTATTAAACGTACTCGGTCCCGCCGCCCCAAGGCCCGGACCTGCCACAATAGTCGTCATCGGGGAACTAAACCCGAACGCGGCGCCGGCCACCGGCGACATCAGTGCGATGAGCGCGACGAACAGCCCTGCCGCTACAAAAACGTATGCCTTCCTCACCTTAATCATTCAAAACCCCCACAACTATATGGATAACTAAAACAGGCGATAATAAAAATATTGGCATTAGTTATGGCGAAACACTATAGAGAGAGTGTCTTGATAACGACGATAAAAAATGGCCGGGTTTGAAGCCGGAGAACTTATTCCCCCGCGTATTCCAGCGGATCAATTTCGCCCCGCAGGAACCGGATCGTATTCTTCGCCGCGGCCAGGCTCGGAGCGCCACCGATGAGGAGAGACACAAACAAGGCTTCCATGATCTCTTCTTTCTTAGCACCCAGGTACAAGGCAGCCCGGGCATGGTTGTCCACACAGTCAGAGCACTGCTGCGTAGCAGTGATCGCCATTGCGATGAGCCTCTTGTTCTTGGCAGATATGGCTCCCTCCTTTAGAATTACCTCATCCAGCCCGTTGATGGTATCGAACATCTCTGGATTCGTGTCCTTGATCAGTTCCAGAAGCTGGGGCATATAACCCATCCGCTTCTCAAATTTCTCAAACTCCTTGTAAACCATGAAAGTCCTCCGCGATACAATGGTCAAGCCATTGTCAATTAAGTGTATATTTCCCAAAATTTAAATACTTGCAGATAAAAACGCACCAGTGCAGGCTGAAACCGCTAAATTGACAGAAAAAGGTAAGGAAGCATCTGGTTTACGGTAGAAAACTCAGCAGATCCGATCGAGATAAAAACCGGACATAGCGAAGCACCTACCGCCCTACGTAATACCTTTATAGATTTAATCAAACTTGCTCAGGCGCTGCACCTCTTCAGATTCCTCGACAGGAAGCCTCCCATCGTCCACCCCATTAAAGATCTCCTCTACCTCCCCATCCGGAGACTTCACGATATAACGGTCTTTTCTTTTCGAAGGAACCATCATGGTATACACGTTTCCACATGTGGCTAAATCGGTTTGGGATAACTTTAACGGATTACTGGAGGACTGCGGGGACACACGCGACACAATGACCCACCAAGGGTTCAGGCAGCAGATGCCAGCCGGTAATCAGTGAAGAACCGAGATTGAGAATACAAGGATTCCGGAACGATCGCCAGCAAAGACATATAAGATGCAGACAGAGCAATGACAGCAGCAGTATTCACAACCGCTTAGTCATATCCCGGGTGATGTTAAGGTGAGTAGAAGTAACAAAAACACAGAAATCCGAATGCAGGCGATATTGTTCGCGGTGGTTGTAGCAATAACACTTCTGATAGGCAGCTTTACCATTTCCAATGCTCTCTCCACTAATGCGCTTAACCCGGGCTCGCCTACCGGCAATGTGATCGATGACATGAACGTCCCGGTCCACCTGACACCGATGTTGACGACGGCAGATCAGGCAAGCGGTCGGACAACAGTCACCCCCGTGGTCCCGGAGGAACTGGAAAGCGCCACACTTAGCCTGTCAAAGCCCGGTGCAGCCAGTCTTGTCCCATACATCGAACGCGGTTTTGACCAGCCAGTGACCGCTTCGATCGCATGGTGGAAAGAGCCCGGCTTCTACGACAACACGACGGAGTACAGGAGATACCTGAGATCGACGCCTGAGCAAAGATCTAACTACACAGAAGCCAGACGGGTATTCTTTAACTTCATTACGGATAACCTGGACCCGGCCATCGCAGCCTCGCCCCAGAAGGAGAAACTCATACTGTTCAGAGGTATCAGTGCTGGCCTCACAAAATCAGTGCTGGATAACGGCACTTACATAGAGCCAGCCTACCCGTCAACCTCGTATGATATTACACTCAGCCTCATCCTGTTTGGCGTCAGAGGAGATGACGGATATAAGAACGTGTTAGTCCTGCAGCGAGACGTAGGAAATAAATCGCTCTATGTCAACGAAGACCAGCGAGAATTCATACTGCCGAGAGACACGAACTGGACTGTCATCAAGGCGGTAAACGTAGATAATCTAACCATAGAAGCTGACTTCCTGCTGCTGAGCAACAATAATACAACAGACAGTGTCAGCAAGGTACGATTGATATACATCAAAGAAATAGCCTGATACAAAGAGGTGATCTTATGGAAGAGAAAAAGAAAAGCCGCTTCGTCATCGAAGAAGGTGACATCAAAATCACGGGTAAACACAAGCCGACCGAAGAAGAACGGAAAGAAGCGGACGAGGTATTTGATAAGATCCTGAAGGATAAAAAGTCGAAAAAGTGAAGTGGCAGTACCCGGGAAGCGTCCGAAGCAGGGCACTCTGGGATTCCATACTCACCCCTCACCCAGGCCGAGCCAGTAGCAGATCTCTTTTTTCTCCAGTCGGCTCACTTCGAAGTTCGCCTCGAGCTGGCGAAAGAGCAGCCGGCACTCAGGGGGCTCGCCAATGTTGATATAATGGGCCACAGCGACCGAATCGAAAATAAATCCGAGCGTCCTCATAGGCTGCAGGAATTTTTCATGGAAGTCCCGGTTTTCCATGCGGCCGGACGCCAGCCTCACATACAGCCGGGAGGAGTCCCGGTCAAGCCATACTTTCACGCCTGTGCTCATAGAATAGAATCAGACAACAGGATATAAAGGAGTGAGGAATAACCTACTCGAAAGTAAAGAGCACTGTCGATAAATTAGCCATATAAAAGCATATTGACGGCGAACCGCCGGGAAATTATTTGTATGCGGCCGTCGTATAGCACGTTGACCAAAGAGGGATGACGCTAATGTCCAATCGATGTATCAGCCTCATTTTACTTATCTTACTCATCTCAGCTACCGCAGGCTGTCTCGGCGGCGGAACACCCCCCGATTTCATGAACCAGTCAGATAAGTTCGATGCGGCCGTAAAAGAGTACGGTGCAGCCAAGAACCTGTACCATGATGGTAACTATACGGAAGCAAAAGCTGCATTCATCGAAGTCATCAAACAGTTCCAGGCGAATAAAACGGCATACGAGACCATAGTAAAGCAGAACATCACCAGCAAACAACTGTACATTGCGCAGAACATGGTCAAGAACTCGGACCAGTACATATATGCCGCCGCATTCATGCGAGACGCAGCCGATGCCGGGGCCGGTGGCGATAAAGCCAAGGCATATTCGATAGAGTTGAGCGCCAGTGAATTTGAACAGGCAGCCAGGCTGAACTATGAGGATAACAAGAAAGAGATCCTGGCATTCAAGTACAGCCATTGATACGATGGTCTGTAATTACTTGCAGTACCAAAAGACATTTGTGCCTATGTACCTATTGTGGCCGAGACTATAAAAGCCGAAGGAACGTGGCAGAGGCGAAAATGACCGAGTATAAACAAGTAGTTATCATAAGGACCGATCTGAAGATGGATAAGGGCAAGATGGTCGCGCAGGGCGGTCATGCATTCGTGAATTCGTCCAGGATGGCGAGTCCGGCGGTGTTTAAAGCGTGGGACGACCAGGGTTGTAAGAAGGTCGCCTTAAAAACCGATTCCCTCGGAGAGTTATTAAAGTTGTTTAAGTCGGCTCAGGAGGATGGGTTGCCGTGTTTTTTAGTCAGAGATGCAGGATGTACCCAGGTTGAGCCAGGGACTGTTACCTGTCTTGGGATCGGGCCAGCCTCGGACAAAGATATTGACACGCTGACCCGGCATTTAAAGTTATTATAAATGCTGTGTTCAGTAACTCCGTTGCAGTTTAATCACTTGAGCTTGCTTTGCTTTAATGTGGCGGAAGAAAAAACACATTGATTTTTAAACGCCGAGACGACGCCAGGCAGGCTGTCCTATAATTTATGGTGATTAACCATACAGCCATACCGGATAACAAACTCAGCCCTTGTATCGGAACGACTCAGCAACACGAACGCTGCGCTCTGCCAGTAAAAAGCGATAATAATCACCGACGACAATAATAGGCCTCTGTTTTAAGCCAATGCCCGCATAGTAAGAATTTAGGATAATGGAGGCGTAAGATGGCAGGACTAATACTGACAATAATTATGTTCGTTATCGCGTTGATCATTTCAACGGTAATTATCTATGTTGTCACGAAGCTGTTCGGTGAAAAAGAAGACATAAAAACGGCATTGATGGCAGCCGTGATTGGTACGGTCCTGTATGCCGTTGTTTATTATGTGATAGGGCACGGCTTGATAGCTTCAGTCATTGCGGGCATAGCATGGCTGATTGCGCTACGATACCTGTACAAGATAGGCTGGGTCAAATCACTTATAATCGCGGTCATTATATGGATTTTGGCCATGATTGTCGGATGGTTCCTGCCGACGCTGATAGGACCCATCTAAAGTAAAGGTTGAGTCAGGGGAACTTTTGTAAAAGTTCCCTGACAGTCCGTTCAAAACACCAGTGCGGGGGAAGGGATTCGAACCCCTGAACGCCTGCGCGACAGGATCTTAAGTCCTGCACCTTTGGCCTGACTTGGTTACCCCCGCTTATCGAAAACAAACCGATTTGATACGGTAAGCGGACTAATAATGACATTCAAGGTTAATAAAGTTAATTGTCATACGGCTCATCGATTAAAAGTATTCACCGCACATGTAATCTTTTAAAAAAAGAAACAATGCGTCCGCCAAAGCGGACGCCTAGAAAGCTTCCAGGGTTTCACTGAGTGCCGTAGCGCGGTCCTTCATGGACTTGGCGGCACGGGTGATGATTTCCTGGGCGGAGTACGATCCATCGGTCTCGACGGTAAACAGGAATGCCTTTTTATCCGAAGAGATTTCGATGGCACCGGCATCACAGATGTCGATGCACAGTTTGCACATCGAGCACTTGTAATGGTCGGTGACCACGAGCTTGTTTTTATCGACTTTAAAGACGCCTCGCGGGCACTCGTCGACACATGCCTTGCAGGTGTCGCACTTGTCAGATACCGTTACGACGGGCACATTCTTGTAGCCGGCAGCGCAGACTGGCTGGTACTTGGCGTGCTCTTTGGAGAGACCTAGCCTTGCCACACAGCTTACGACTACTTTCTGACCTTGCTTTAACTCGATGATGGGTACGTTGGCGTCTACTGGTACCGTGTCCGGGTCGGAGGACTTGAGTTCACTGGAGTGAACCATGCAGGGTCCCTCGGCGGATAACGTCAAGGTGACCTGGCACAGGGCGCATCCTGCGCCCTTGCACTCGCACTCCGACTGGAGTTCGTACATATCGAGATTTGTCTTCAGCGGGATAAGACCGAGCCGGAGTGCCAGCATCTCGTCGAAGAGCACAGACGTGTTATCATAGAGGTCGACGTAGTCGATCGCCATTTTGGGCACGTCTGCCATCATGGCCCTGCGCAGGCCGTTCGCGAAAGCCGGGGTAACATCGGTGAGGACGAACTTCGCCTTCCGATCCTTCAGCTCAATGATCTCCAGCTTCATTTACACGCGCCTGCCACGCTTGCCGCCCGGAGCTCTGGTGCCGTCGTGCGGTATGGGTGTAACGTCTTCGATCCTGCCGATGCGAAGGCCTGCACGGGCGAGCGACCTGATGGCTGCCTGAGCGCCTGGGCCCGGGCTCCTCTGGAGGTTGCCACCGGGTGCGCGTACACGGATGTGTACGCCGGCGATGCCCTTGGTCTTGATCTGCTCGGCCACGTTAGCTGCCATCTGCATGGCTGCATACGGCGAACTCTCGTTGCGGTCCTGCTTGACCACCATGCCGCCCGAGGTCTTGGCCAGCGTCTCTGCGCCGGTCAGGTCCGTGACGGTGATGATGGTGTTGTTGAACGATGAGAATATGTGCGCTACTGCCCACTTAAACTGAGGCTGTTCTGCCATTGTTTATCCCTCCCTGGGTGCCGGGGCTGCTGCCGGGGCTGCTGCGGGAGCTGCCTTCGGTGCTGCCTTCGGTGCCGGAGCTGCTGCAACGGGCTTCGTCATCAGCTTTTCTTTGGTGATCGGAGAGCCGATGTAGAAGCTGAGCTGGTCCTCTTCGCCCTTGAGCACAAGGTAGCCTGGCACATTCATCTTGCGGCCGTTGAGCGAGATGTGTCCATGGACGATGAACTGGCGTGCCTGCTTTACGGAGTTTGCATAGCCTTTCCTGTAGACGATGGTCTGCAGCCGGCGCTCCATAATGTCCTCGACCTTGAGTGCAAGGATGTCTTCCAGCTTGGAGTCTTCCTTGAGAACGCCGAGGGTCTGTAGCTTCTGTACGATGTTCTGAGCATCCCTGATAAAGTGGGAGTCTTCCGGCAGGTTGCCGGCGCTCAATACACCCAGCAGTGTCCTGGCGTTGCCACGGTACTTCCTGAGTTCGGACGCATGCTTCCAGACGCTCTTCTTGTTCCTGAGGCCGTACTTCTTGACAAGCCCGGTTTCTTCTTCGATCCTCGCTTTCTGCCACGGGTGGTTAGGCGTGTCGTAGAGTTTCTTCATTCTTCCTGGGTATCCCATTTAGCACACCTTCCTATTTCTTATCCTCTTTCTTTGCGCCAGCTCCGGGTTCGCCCTTCTTCCTGACGACGCCCACAGTTGCTCCGGTCCTGCCGGTGGACTTTGTCCTCTGGCCTCTGACCTTCTGGCCGCGCTCGTGCCTGATCCCCTTGTAGCAGCGGATCTTCTTCATGATGTTGATGTCTTCCTTGACACCCAGCGTGAGGTCGATACCGAACAGATGCCTGTCTTCACCGGTATAGATGTCCCTGCGCCTGTTGATCATCCATACGGGCACGTTTGCCTCGATGTTCTCAACGACGCCCTTAAGACGGTCGACCTGTTCAGGTGGTAGGTAACCCATGGTTGCATGCGGGTCAACCTGTGCCTGGCGAGAGATGATCTTAGAAATGCGGGGGCCAATACCCTTGATACCAGTCAGCGCAAACTCGACAGTCTTAGTTCCGTCCAGGTCAGCGTTGGCGATACGAACGATGTACTTGATCTCGTCCTTTGGCTTTTCTTCAGCGGCAGGCTTCTTACCCTTACCGCCCTTCTTTGCTTCATCAGCAGGTGCATCAGTAGACTTTGCAGCCTGCTTCTTACCACCCTTCTTGGTGGCAGCAGCGTCGGCGGGAGCCGCATCAACGGTCTCTTCTGCCTTCTTCTGCTTCTTTTCAGTCTTATCGGTCTTTTCGCTCATTGAATCAGCTCCATTGTTCGCTCTATATGTAGTGCGTCTTTTAGATACCATGTCTTGATTGGTAGTGTCGATCGTATGCCGGCACAGCACTGACTGTTATATCTAAAACACCGATAGAATTAACAAATGTCAACTATCCTAATGCATTTTATTATATAAAGTTTTGCGTGATTACAAGCCGGCTTCGCTCCTGCTTCGCCCCGGCTTCGCCGGTAAAGTGCAAGTTCGTCGCAAGCAAATACTCACACAGGTAAATTGCCCCATGGCAAAATATAGTCTCCGGTGCCCCTTATGGGCTTGGAATTACAATACTGGAATTGCAATTCTGACCATAACCGTTATAGCTGATACTAATTAAGTCGTATCTATAAACGAGCATAGCTCCGGCTGGTAGGTAGATGTTGGGTTTATTCAGCAAAGGTAAATACGACAATCAAAAAGAGGTTGCACAGCAGGAGCCGGTGCTTCAAAAAAAGACGCAGTCAGCCAGTGTAGCCGATAAAAAGCCTTTAACCCAGCACGAAGCCGCAGGTTTTTTCGATTTTCAGAAGCAGGTTTATGACGTCAAAGAAGAAGTCATCATATCCATCGATAACATGGACAAGCAGGGAGCCATAGACAAGCTGATCGTGCTCTCCAACCTGTCAGCTACTGCGATATACAATCACAACCTCAGAGAGATCGTCGTGGTAGACGATGCGATCTCCGAGATCAAGAAGACGATCGACACAAAGCTGGCTTCGCTGAAAAAAACCACCAAGGAGAAAATATCTCCTGAAGCAGAATATTACACGCTGATCCGGCTGAGCATGATTCCGGTATGTTCTATGCTCAACGTATTAGATACGCATACTTCTACGGCGATATCGCAGGCCAACGACGAGATCGACGGAAAGATCCAGGAACTGCAGCGATTTCTAGTCGAGTACGAGACCCAGCTCGCTAAAGGCGAGCCTAAAAAAGCTAAAAAATGAGGCCTGATGGCCTCAGAGAAACTCTTTTTAAGTAATAGATTGAGCATTAGAGATAATAAGTATTACTGACCTACCATATAGTCAACCTAGCTGTTTTAGAATCTTACAAGGGTTCCCGGCAACAACGACATGATCCGGCACATTTTTAGTAACGACACTACCCGCGCCCACAGTCGTATTGCTCCCGATGGTGACGCCTGGCAGGATGATCGCTCCCCCGCCGATCCAGACATTATCCCCGATAGACACAGGAGCCGACATCTCCCGACCGGACAGACGAACAGATGGGTCAGTAGGGTGAGAAGCCGCATAGATCTGGACATAAGGCCCCATCAGCACGTTGTCACCTATAGTGACCTTATTACAGTCAAGAATCACACAGCCAAAATTCATGTACAGCTTGCGGCCTGCGTGGATGTTGTAGCCGTAGTCGCAATAGAACGGTGGCTCGATCTCGTGGTCCGGGCCGAGGCTGCCGAAGAAGTCTTTCAGGATTTGAGAGCGCTCCGCAGTTCGATCGGGCATGGTGGAGTTGTAAGAGTGAAGTATATTCCGGGCACGTAAGCGATCGGCGACAAGCTCGGGGTCGGAAGCGAGATAGAGATCGCCGGCGAGCATTTTCTGTTTCTCGGACATCAAGAGAAATAATAGCTGGTCAGGATATTTAGCGTATCCATTGAAAGTTTAGTAAAACAGAATATTGAAGGCGCCGGGGAGGAGACTTGAACTCCTGAGAGACTTGCACCTCACAAGCTTTCCAGGCTCTTCTAAGGATACGACCCGGTGTTTTCGCTGTGCTGCGACCCGATATCTTGCTTTGGTAATGGTTGCATCGAGTGGTCTGGCGGCTTGCTATATACGCCTATAATGAATTATATAACGGCAACAGTTATAATATTAACCGGTTAAATATATATTGAAGTGCAAACCCAGTAATCGCTTATATATACTAGCGATATCAAAAACTGTTTTTATATTTGGGGGTTCTAATGAGGTCCTTGTTTCTACTACCTATTACGGTTATTGTGTTTTTTGCTTTGATACTATCAGGCTGCTGTTGCTGCGCTACAAGTGGGACAACAACATCGGATTATTCCGATAACAAATTGTCATTGAGTTCATCACCAATTATCGAACCTACGTTTAAGAGCACCCCGGTCCAGACACCAACGCCTTCATTATCACCGACCGTAAAAGCGACTCTGACCGCAACTCCGACGATTAAGCCGACCATCACGCCAACTCCAACCGAGAAGCCATCATCAGGGTCTACTGTTCAGTATATTGGTAATTCAAATACTAAGAAATTCCATCTGTCTGGATGCAGATATGTATCGACAATGAGCGAGTCCAACAAGGTTTACATGAACAGTCGAGACGAGGCAATTAATGGTGGGTTCGTGCCATGCAAAGTTTGTGACCCATAATAATCTTTTCAATTTTTTTATATACCACTTGGTTTCATATTAAAGGATTATGAAAGAAGCGATTATTATCATATGTGTACTTATATTTGCATTAGCGTTGTCCGGATGCACATCTGCAAATTCACAGACGGAGATTAAGACGACATATATTGCGAAGCCGTCATACTACCCGGTTGCATCATATGTGCCAACCACAGAGCCTGCGCCATCAATGCAAAACTTTACCGGCACAGGTCAACACGCAACGGAGAAGTTCAAGCTTAATACGGGGTTAGCAACATTTACGTTTGATTACAAAGGCAAAGGACATTTCTCAATTACGCTATTGAACGATAAAGGCGAGTGGGAAGAATTAATCGCGAATGATAGCGGAAATCCATTTAATGGATCCAAGGCCGTAGGTATTGAGAAGAGTGGAGAGTATGTTTTGGATATTGACGCAGACCCAGGAGATTCTTGGAGCATCACTGTAAAACAATAAAAAACGTGTTTAATCAGGGGTCTGTGGCTGCGCCAGTAAGGTGGAAGTCGAACCGTTCGTCGATGTTCTTCCGCAGCAATTCGACGTCAGCCGTGATGTAGATCAACGTGGACTTTATGTCACGGTGTCTAAGCTGCCTCTTCACATGAACAATGTTGGAACCCTTGGCCGCCATCTGGGTACCCGTGGTATGTCGGAACAGATGGACCCACACGCGGCGCTCGATACCCGCAGCCAAGGCAAGCCGTTTGACTAGTACCAAAACTCCTTTGGGGGTAATCCTGCGATACTGCTGGTTCTGCTTCTTGTTAAGGCTGTAAGGCACGAATACTGCCTTAGATCTGACTTTGGGTCGCTCGTTGTCTATGTACATACGGAGAAGATTCACACACTCCTGAGACATGACAACTGTACTTTCTTCGTGGTTCTTGATGCCGGCGCCGTGGTCCCGGATATACAGGAGATGATTCGTAAAGTCAATGTCACCAATATTCAGCTGGCACAGTTCCTTATTCCTAATGCCAGTGTAAAGCAGGATTGCAATGATAGCTTTATCGCGATGATTCTTGCAGGCTTCGAAGATCATCTTAACTTCATCTTCTGATAGGTACTCTACAACGCGAGACATCGCTCGAGGCTTCTTGATCCGAAGCGTCCCGCCATTAGAGGTGTACTCGTACCAGCGTTCTATGATGTAGAGGTATCGGGCGATCGTCACCTTCCGCTTTCCCTCTAACACCAAGGTAGTCTCAACTTTGCGGGCGTACTCCTTCGAGGGTGATATGTACCCAAATGTGTTATAGAGGCGCTTTGTCACCCTGAGCGCCCATCCCACCGTGCTGAAGCTCAGTCGCTTCTCGTATGTGCAGTATTCTTCGAAGCCCCGGAGGAACGATTCAAAGTCGCCACCAGAGATATTGTTCTTGCTTACCATCATATTCAATCCGCCTTGAGTTGTTGTTCTTTTAGCGGTACTCCCGTACCTATCGCCCTGACTTCGATACCCGCACGTTTTAAGAATTCGTTGTCGATGTCGGTCTCGGAAAGTGACACATAGGTCTTAAACTGTTGCGTCGATAAGTTACCCCACAAGGATTGCTTGATAATGCTCTCCTGGTAATTCTGCTGTATCATGTGGGTGATCCTCGTGTGCCTGAATAGGTGGGGCCGGATTTCTTTCGTTATCCCCGCTCGCTTTGCGATCCTTCGTAAGACCTTCACGGCAGTTATGTATGCCATGGGCTCGCCTTTCTCGGTCAAGAAAACAAAGTCGTCGCTCATCGGGTTCTGAAGGCTTTTCTTAAGTGCTTGTAGGGGTCCGGCGCTGCCGATAAGCCGGCTGTAACGGCGTTTCTTTGTCTTCGTATCGTTGATGTACATCCTGACGCCGTGTTCGTCAAAGATAAGATCTCTCCACGTAAGCCGCGCAAGCTCACCAATACGTACACCTGACTCGTACAGTGTGCTTATCAGTGCCCGATCCCTGGGCGTCATCGTGACTTCAATCATGGCTTTTACTTCGGCGAGGGTCAATATTTCCTCTGGAGTCACTGTTTGCGTTTCCGCCGTTGGTGCCTTGATGGCCTTGATCTTCTTTTCCGGCAGGTCTATCACGTTCTCATCGACGAGCCACAGGAGGAAAGGCTTCAGTATTTTGATGAAGTCGCGCTGCGTGTTCATCTTCAGGGGCTCCCCCTTCTCAGACACACCCGTTTTCATGTTCGCTATGCCCTGGTAAATATCCGCGAGGGACACCTTATCAAATGGCATGGTTAGATACCGGCGCCATCCGACGAGCGTAAAACCGATCTTCCTTGCTCGCGTATCAGTGATATGCTTCGTGGCCTGAGCTTCGATGATGTACTCCCGGATTAGTTTGATCTCGTTCGCGGTGAGCGTATCCGAGTGTTTTTTCAGGCACCTTTCGAAAGTGTACCGGGCGTTGCTCTCGTAAAACCGGTTGTTCAGCACCATAATGTAAGCCCCCGTAGCCGTGTTATTTCACAATCATATCTTTGGATAAGTCGTAACTGAAAGACTGGTCCATGTTCTGACGCAGTATCTCCTCATCAGCCGTGATATAAATCATGGTACTCTTGATATCCTTATGGCGGAGCTGGCGTTGAACCAAGGCGAGATTTATACCTTTGCTCGCCATACGTGTACCGACCGTATGCCGGAAGAGATGAGGCCAAGTCTTATATCCAGCTCTCTGCCCTGTACGATTTACCATGCCGAGCAACCCACTGGTCGTGAACCTACATTGGTTAAACCTGGTGTTTTGGTTCGTAGTAAGGAATAAGGCCCGGGACTTACTCTCCGGACGTATCTGCAGGTATGCTTCTAAGGCCTTCGAGCACTGCTCGGTCATGATGACAGTATCCTCCTGATAATTTTTTATTCCGGCACCACGATCGCGAACCATCAATAGACGCTGCGCGATGTCCACATCCTCCATGTCCAGATGACATAATTCTTTATTCCGCAGCCCGGTTGTCGCAAGGACCATGATGATCGCCCTGTCGCGTTCCGGTGATGGACTTTGCGCACAAGCATCAAGGATCGCCCTTACCTCAATTTCGCGAAGATACTCTATTCGGTGTTGTGTCACCTTCGGCTTCGGCAATCTAAGCCTGCCCCCCGGAGATCCGAGCGACTCGTGCCAGTATTCCATAGCCTGCACGTACCTTCTAACCGTG
>CAZJRS010000005.1:24820-53079 GCA_964548585.1 uncultured Methanocella sp.
CCCTCATGACCGCCCGGGTAAGTTTGATTACCCACAGTATTGTGGCGGGGCTGAATCGTTTTTCGAAATGACAGGAATCTGTGAGGTCTCGGAGAATCTTCTCCTGTGCAGATGTCATATTCATAGATTTGAAGCTCCTATTTTATTAGTCGCATTTGAAAGTTAGTACTCAAACTTTTCATCCATGACCTTGCGGACCATCGAATTATCGATGTGCGAATAAATCAGCGTTGATTTGATATCACGATGTCCAAGCTGGCGCTGTACTATTGTTATGTTAATATCCGCCGCACACATCCACGTCGCAAGGGTGTGTCGGCATAGATGGGGCGAGACCGATTGATCTATCCTGGCACGTCTTCCGGAGTCTTTCAGTACATTGTAAAGCCGTTCACGGATAAGCCGCCTACCGTCCTCGGTGACAAATAAGGCCTTGCTTTCTGATTCAGGGCGTTCAGCAAGCCAGAGATTAAGAGAGTCTAATAGTTGGAGAGGAATCACGACGTCTCTCTCGTAGTGATTTTTACCTCCGATCTCAGGGTCGTGAATATACATTGTTCGGCTCTCGAAGTCGACATCGTCAACGTCCAGAGTAATAAGTTCTTTACTTCGTATCCCCGTGTACAGGAGGGTCATGATGATAGCCCTATCACGGTTGTTGCAGGCCCCTGCGATGAGCCGGCGTGATTCTGCCCTTGATAGGTACCTTACGCGTCTCTGAACTTTGCGGGGCTTCCGGATTTTTAACTCTATACCCATGCTCCCGGCGATACATTCGATTGTGTAGAGTCTTTGCTTTATGGTCGCTGGTGAAAGTCCTCGCTCGCGACAATCGCGCTCGACCGTTATCGAAAAACTCTTGGATGGCTCGAAGTACCCGTATTTTTTAAACATGCCCCGTGCGGTAGATACGATCGTCTTAGTATTGCTATAGTTTAAACGGCGCTCGTAAAAGCAGTATTCGTCAAGCTTGCTTAACGTCCTAGCGATCTGTTCTTCCCCCGATTCGTTGCCGGTGTTCGGGATGGTGGGAATGGTTTGGGATACGATCATATTTTTTCCTCTGTGTAGGGATTGGTTTGGATGGCGCCCCTGCCGGGACTTGAACCCGGACCTCGAGCTTCGAAGGCTCGGGACTATCCGATTATCTTACGGGGGCAACGAGAAAATTAAATGTTATCCATGAGCTTCAGCTGAGCATACCCTCTGGCACGGAAAGCCGAATCTACACGCCTGTTGATCTCTTCTTCCGGGGCGCTGCTGTCAAAGTATATCTTGACTTCACCGCCTCGCCCGGGAGTACCGATTGTGATCGAGTCTTTGAACTCATGGTCCTGCTGCTTCAGGTGCCTGACGACGATCTCAACGGGTGCAGCTGGTTTGTTCTGGCGTTGTAGTAACTCGGTGATCAACTGCTCGGTGGTTAGCCGTGATGCTTCGCTCATACGAATGTCTCCGCGTATTTCTCGAAGCCAGGTAATGCCGCGACACCTCGCGTGCTTTCAATCCAGAGTACGACTGCCTCGCCCTTTAACTCGGCTTGTGTTGCAACGTCGAGGGGGACCTCTACATACTTTGCGGCAGTGACCAATACGGGTAGTTCGACGGTGTCTCTATGAAAAACTCTGAGGCGCTCCCTTAAAACGGTGCTGATACGATAAGCGGTGGGGTGCTTGTTTTCGCCCTGGGTGATGATATAAATATCAGCCATCGTTCAGGCCTCCTTGCCGGCCTCTTGCTCACCACATTGTTCTCTGATCTGTCTTATTGCCCTGTCCCGGCGTTCTTGCTCTTCGACCACCCGATCGATACTCTCACGCAGACCACGGACATCGGTATCCAGCTCGACGACGAAGAACGGGTAGGACCGGTCGGGGCCGTAACCGCCGTGTTGGACACCGGCAAAAGAAATGTACTCGTTAAGACTTGGGATGTTGATACCGACTTCGACCGGCACGCCCATGCTGCAGAAAGGGCATGTTATCGACGTGATGTCTGAGAGGTAGTCCAAGTTCCCGGAGATTATCAGGGACTTGAAGTACTCTGCCTCGTTAGGGTTTTTCAGCCCATGTTGAATGTCGCGAAGGAGTTTTCGGATTTCATCCTTGCGATCGGCGGGTAATTGATCAGGAGACGCGTTTCGAAAAGAGGTTGTTGTTTGCTCGGTCATTGTTGTTGCCCCCGAGCGATTGTTACTGCACCAGTGCTTTGTTGGATGTCGATTATGGTGCGGCTGTGTTTACTTGTCGTGCGTAAAATCTGGTCGCCGTTTGGCATGATCAGGACTTGGTAATTGGTCTTTGTTGTCATATTATATCACTATATCACTCAAAGTGGTACTTAGTACCACATATACCCACTATAACAGCAATCTATATAAATATTGTGGTACAAAGTGGGAAATCATGGTACAGACATTTGTAACACAGGTGAAGGACGAAGTAAAACACAGAATCGTGATTGACAAACCAGCCTGGGATCTCGAAGGATTACAGAAGGGTGATTACATCAAAGTTACGATCGAGAAGGTACAGATGAAAAATAAATAATAAGCAAGCCCCGACTGCCGCGTTGGTTATTTTGATATTGGAATCGAAACGGCTTCGACAGGGGGCTTTATTTGAGCATATTTTGTATTAATTTCAGCAAGTGCTTTTAATAATATTTTATCATAATATTCTTTAAGTACCCAAATTACCAAAATACCCACAAAAACAGTTTTTTGAGCCGGAATAGGTATTGAGTATATCTCTTTTACTGCCAAAGTGATAAAATAAACAGTAATTAATACCGTTAAAATAATGGTAAGAAACGAACTAGCAATAATAAGTTTAAGCGAATCGACAAAGGCGTTTGCTATGTACTCCAAATTTAATTTTTTATAGTTTGATTTGATAGATGTGTAAATAGTATTTAAAATCAATATCGTCTCTATAGGCCTGATGACCATTAAAACTAACACCGGAATAATGGCAAATTGATATCCGGTATCATCTGCTATAGAAAATATGTAATTAAAAGTTAAAATAACTGATAATAACGTTGGTAGAGCAAAAGATGCAATTATTATGTAAATAGAATTTCGAAATTTAATTATTTTTGATTCATCTAATTTGACATCTCTTAATCCGTCAAATGGTTTCTTTACCCAATTGATAATTTTATCAATTATATACACATGAGTACTTGTGGTATATTCGTTATTTATATCTTTTCGAGATGTTGATACTAAGTTATTTCTATTAATTTGATAATAAGTATACCCCATGGGCGAAACTATAGACCATGCTCAGCCCCTATAGAAACTCGCTTGATTACAGACTATCATTGCCACGCTACCAGCAATCTCTTCACCTCGTGACGATAAGCGCCTCTTACTAATCGACGTCAGTGTGGATCTGGCATTGGAGCACGCGGAGAAGCTTCAATGCTGATTACTTTCCCAACTCGGTCTGCGTCAGTTTGTGTGCTAAATATAAAATTTTAATATTCTACCGATTGAATCATATACCACTTCGATTAAATACACAATCCGGTGTGTCTCGATGAGTGTGGTCCTTCCCCAGGTCAAAGCAGATAACTTAGTCGCTATTGAGAAAAAACGAATAAATAACAATTCACACATATTTCCGTGTCATGGTAGTGAATTAAAAATTGACATAGTAAGTATGAATGGCTTTGAGAAGTTCCGCTTTGTGATCAATCGTAGATACTCGGAAATGGGGGCATGCGGTTTTTTAAACCTATACGAGTTCTTATCCGGCAAGCATGTGCCACTCGTCAGGTTAGATGTTAATGGAAAGCACGTCAATCCGCTGGATGCACCGACAGAAAGACCCGACCTCGCTCCGCTTAAGGGTAAGAAATTTGACGGCCCACACCTTCACATATATGTAGAACAAGAATGTATGGAAATGGATAAGTGTGACCGTTGGGCAATAGAAATACCACCATCATTTACAGAAATTGGAAATATTTTCAACACGCACACGCACTTCTTAGTTTATATAAATGTATCACAAAAACCAGCAATACAATCAGTACTTGAAACAGGGGGTGTAACGGAATGAGCCCGGCATGCAATAACCTTAAAGAATCATTCGTAAATTGGCTAAGCGCAGAGACATCAATAAAAGACATCGGAAACGGAAAGTGCCAGCTATCCGTGCCTCTTTTAGACAGACATAATGACTATTTACAAATGGTTATCGAACATACAAATGATGGTAAACTGTTGATTTCCGATGACGGGTATATGATCCACGATCTTGAATTATATGGAATAGATATTAGCACCAGGAAACGCTCGTATAAGGCCGATAGACTTGTAAAAGCATATGGTGCTAAAATTGATGATACCCGCCGTATAGTCGTAGAATCGACAACGGATGAATATCCGGCTAGAATGGCAATGTTGATACAAGCAATGCTTACTATTGGCGATTTGCTCGCAGTTGATAAGGCAAACGTCGATAATGTGTTCAAGCAAGAAGTTGAAATGTATTTTAGAGACCACAGAGTAACTTATGATGTTCCGCCATCATTTACAGGTATAACTGGGTTACGTCATAACTTTGACTTTGAAGTAAGATCATCGGCCACTTCAAGAATTAAGTTGATAAAGACGATCAATTCGCCGAGCGCAAAGACTGTAAAATCAGCAATATTCAGCTGCATCGACTTGAACGAGATAGATAAGGAGACATATTCACCCGTGGCGGTTCTGAATGATCGAGAAGATGACGTTTCAACAGATCTCGTCGAAGCTTTAAGTAGCTACAATATAAACGCTGTATTATGGTCTGAAAGAAACGCTTATCTAATTCCAGCAATTTCCGCATTATAAAAGAGACGGAACGCTCCAATTTTTATTCATTATTTTCCCCCAGCTCTCAGCCCGTACTTATATCCAGCCCGGACATTTCTAAAGGTATGCCAAGCATGCAATTGATGAAGGTCGCAGCAAAGTTCGAAGGCTACCGATTCACCCTGGATAAGAAGCGAAGAGAAATCTTCGATCACCTCATCTACGAGTTGGCAGGTCGACGCGAGGAGGCGCTGGTCAACCACGCTTCCAGTCATAGTGAGGCAGCGATTATGAACATCCTGATTGAGCAAGAGATAAGATTACAGGCTATCGAGTCTCGATTGAAAGAAAAATAATTGGTCTGAAGATTTTAAAAAAAACTGTATCAAATGTATCATAAAACAGCTTATTACATCATATAGCATCATTTAGTATCATTTAGTATCTTTAAGAGTCAGGGGTTTATACGGAGTTATTTCGGTATTTTAAGGTTATTTTAAGGTTATTTTAAGGTTGTTCTAGAAATATTTATATATAGGCTAAAACATAGACGAATATAGCCCATGCTTATAAACAGCAGGCGTAAAATTAGCGGCCAGTCCAGGCCGACGGCACTGGGCAGCCGATGAAAAACAAAAACTTCCCAAAGTACCTTAATACCCATATGGTATTAAATGTTTTTCTGAAGCTGTCCTAAGTGCCGGTAGCCTTGGCTATGGTCAAAAATACAAGGACGCAAACCTATGAGAATAAATAAAAATAGTTCAATCGAGGCACGAGGCCTTGAGGTACAGTTGATGACTTCACAGTATACAATGGTGTCCGTATGAGCGGCGGCGGCCCAATTGCGGTGATCGGAGGAGTAATCACTCTGATCATTGTCCTTCCGATCGTACTAATTATCTGCGGAGCTCTCGCACATGGATTCGTATTAGCAATAGATTCAACATCTCCGATGTCCGGAGACAAACAGAACTCAAGTCCATTCATGCCGATCTTACAGTTCTTCGACGGAATCTTTCACTGGGTAGGACCCATGCTCGGGCTGAAATTGGAGGCGCATCACAATGCGACAAAGTGAAAAATTCGATCTGATGATGGCGGGAGTTGTGCTACTATCTCTCGCCGGGTTTGGCAATTTTGCCGCCTGGCTCCTCGAGCACATCCTTATCACATCAGATGTAAAGGCAATGCTATTCCTCAGTTGGTTAATCGGATTGGTAAGCTGGCTGCCCGCGCCGTTCAATGCCATAGCGATCTTGGGGATCATCGCTGCCATCGGCTTTGTGGGAGTCGGAGCTTTCAAAGTTGCTGGAAGTATCTGGTATAGCATAACGCAATAAGATCAACGTTGAATACCGCAGGGGCTCTCAAATCACCCCTGTTTTTCTAATTTTTATTGAATCCTCGATGCCATCAACACACTGCGCTAAATTTTTTACCTTTATATACTCCAGGCATATCACAAGGAATCATGATTAAAATTGAAATATCAAACGAACAAGTCTTTACGGCTGTACTGTTCGCCATCTTGGCCGCTTTAGCCATGAAGACTTTAGGATTGTAATAGACCCTTTAAAAATAGTTCCGGGGATGCTCTCACACCATCCCCCTTGTTTTCGTTCACCCACGACCCTGTATCGCGGCTGCGTGTCTCAACCAGACACGACTTAAACAGTTCCTTCCGCCAGCATTTGATAAGCATCCCGTATCAAAGACAACTTAGGGCGAAGACCCCGCTGGCCAATATGTGTTAATGCGTGTCGAACTATCCGCTGCGGTTCGCCAGGCTCATAATTCCACGGGCATCGCAAATAGTAATCGTGGATTATATCCATGATATGTTGTCCACCAAGACCATAGCCCCGAGCGTGTGTAGCCAGACTAATTGAAACATTTCTCCGATCTCGGGTGTCCCTTACAAAAGCCTCGAGAAGAACACATTTCAGCGCAGTGACATCTTCGGGTGTGGTGTTTGGCATTTCTGCCACATCTGCCCCTTCTAAATGGCAAACATCCCTTAAAAATAATACGACCGGATCCAAGCCTCCGCACCTGAACATTTCCGGAAGCATAGGCAACTCTTCGGGGCGGGTGTTTAGAAAGTTCCGATCGCCGATAACGCGATAGGAACCCTTCGGAGTCCTCGACGGCGAACAAGTGCAGCAACGCCCTCTAGCTAATACCTCGATCATCTCGAGACTACGAGATCCAGCCTTGTTCGCGTGGTTGACGTTAACAATGTACCAATCCTGACCGGGTACGCCTCTGAAATATGCGTGTAATCCGCCTTCCTGTGTTCGTTCAAGGATACTATCCCGGAACATCTTAGGGTAAGTTTTTTTAAGGGTGTGATAGACAACGGTTGTGTCGCGGACGGGGAGCTTGTGATCAAAATCCAAGACACATACAGTATCGTCGCAGCATATCGCAAGATTACTGTCCTGACTTGCGCCACTCCATGCGGTGTTGAAGTCGTAGGTTCCGACTGGTTTAACATACGCTGCCTTCTCGCCAGCGGGTACGGCTATAACCGGCCAGCCTTTACGGGCCATTTGTCGTGCTATCTCAAAGTTCGATTTCATATCTTACCTCTTGTTAAAATAAGGGCGCCGTAGAGGCGCGGTATTCAATAAAAATTCAAAGGTGGTCATATTCCATACCCCCGGTCGCCGACTATCCGCCTTACTACCGACTCACCGACCTTATCTCCGTCGAGGTAAACGTCACCACTTCTTTGCAGTTCTCGTAGTATACTTTCTAGTAGCGCTTCCAGTCTACCACTGCCGCCCAGTGCGCCGTTCGGGATGATGGTCCCGTTAGTTGAGGGGACAAAGAGTTCTTGTCCCTGCTCACCCACGATGTACGGGGTGCCCGCGCTTACCGGTCCGCCGGATGCCCTGCCGCTGTAGTGCATGACTGGCGCCGCGGGAGTCGAGGCCCCTACGATCCCGCCTACGACGGCGCCAACGACACCCCCAACAATACCGCCGTTAGCACTACCGGCTGTGAATCCGGCAACAACTTCGGGTCTTAGCTGTTTAGTGTTGAAAGTATCAATGGCGGAGTTGATCTGCTGTAGCGTCCACAATCCAAGTCCGAGCGGAGTAAGGAACGCCAACCAAGACCCCCTCAGACCTTCCACGCTTTCCTTTGCCGCGCCTAACTTTTCGAGTTGATCTGCGAGAGCATTCGAAACCAAAATTTCCACGCCAAGAAGTACGGCGTACACTCCGGCAAGACTTACTACAGTAGCACCGAGAATTGTCACCGCCAAATTCAAACCCATGAATGCGCCGGCCAACGTAGTCGTTAAGGACAAGAAGCTTTCGAACGGATTGAGCGACTTCCCTATCGACAGGCTCAACTTATCAACACTGCTCTTCAGTTCGTCGGTCGGACCCTTCGCCTCGTTAGCCTTCTGAGCATACTTCTCCGTCATACCGGCCGCGTCGTCCATGCTCTTGCTGTACTTGTCAAGTTCGGGGGTCGTGATGCCGAGTGCTGTGTACAGGTTGGTCGTGCTGTCCTTCGCTCCTTCCTGCGCCGTCTTGTAACCATCAATAGCAGTATTGTTCTCCTCGACCTGGGCTTTCAAATCGGAGATCTTCTGCTTCTGCATATCAATGGCAAGACTCATCTCCTCGGTGGGTTCCTTGGCGGTCTTGTACCGCTCCTCCATGATGCCCAGCTTACGTTCCGCGAACTCGATATCCGTGCCGAGCTTCTTATTATTCTCCCCGGCAGTCGCGGCCTTCTCCGCGTACTCGGCGAGATCCGGATTAGCCGCCTGAATGGCCTCGTCAATCAACGAGATAGCCTGCTTCCCATCGATACCCCGGTCACTCATTATCTTTAGGATGACTGCAGTATCTTCGAAGGTCAGGTTAAGGGCTGATAGTTTGGGACCGAGTTTTTCAAAGCTGTTTGCCAGGTCTCCGCTATTGTAGGTCGTGTTCCTGATCAGGTAGTTTACAGTATCGATGTGGTCTTCGGCGTCGGCCATCTGGATATTGTAAGCCTTGAAAGCCGGAGTTAAACCGTAGATGAGGCTGTCGGCGCTTTCTTCCGTGGCATCTGCAAGTTTCAAGAACGCGGTGCTGCTTTTCTCCATGTCCTCTGCATTCTTCACTCCCGCCCGGGATAATGCGTCGAGGGCTGCTGCGGCCTCATCGGTCGTAGTGCTGGCATCGCTCAGCCTCATCGTCATCGCGCGAAGTTCATCCGCAGCAATACCTGAAGTAAGAGATGTCTTGTTTAGCTGGGCATCCAGTTGCTTTGACCGTTCGATAAGAAGAATCGCTCCGGCACCGGCTGCCGTGATTGCTCCTGCTGCAAGCGTGGCTTTCTCTTGGAGGTACGCAAGGCCTTTGCCTGATTTCTCGGCTTCCTTCTCGGTCTTCTCCAAGGATTCCCCGGCTTGATTGAGTTTGGACTGTAGGTCGGTGATGTCTGCCTGAATTTTTACAAGGATGCTTTTCTCATCAGCCATGCACTTACCCCCTCATCGGCGTTGTAGTCCATTGTATGAGAGAGTCCCGAAGTTTACGGACTCGGTTAAATGCTGGCGCATGTGATTTTATTAAGGATGCACCAGCCCGGCCACTTCGCTTGATCTTATTCTGCGTAGCTATGAGCCGGTCGATATCCTCAATAATACTTGGCGCTTCCTGGTGTGCGAGGCGTACCACTTCCTCGTCACCGTCCCGGGTCCGCTGGATAACAGACTCCATACACATTATAGCACCGTCGAACTCTTCACAGGTCACGGCCATGTAGAAAGCCGTGAACTTGTCATTTGTTTTCAACGAGCTGCCCTGATACATCCACCAATTGTAAATGTCCGCCGGGATGCCGAGTTCTAATGCTGCGCGCAGTCCTTTCGACCGTTCTGACTCAATGTCCAGAGTCTTCATCATATCTATGATCGCCCTTTGAAGCTCGGGCGTCAACTTGTTTGTATCCATCCTTATTCCATCCCCTTACTGTTTGCTTGTTTTTGGTTTGCTGCACCGGCACTCAATGCCGAGGATCGTTACGCTGATAATCTGTGATAGTAAATTGACCCGCTTCTGCAGACCTTCTAAGGTGTTGGTTGTCATTCAGTTTCCGCCCATATTTTCGCATTGTTCTGTCGCAAAACTATAATTTTGCGTCACGGCTTCGCTGCTTGCCGATTTACTCTTTCAAATTCATCGATTATTGTTAAGTTCTGTATTATTCTGTAACGTTCTGTAACGTTTGTATCGATACGAATCGAATCAATTTTGAATCGATATGATTCAGACCGTTTGGGTTGGACAGTTGGTTCTGTCAAATTTGTACAAGATGACCATAATGGACAAATTTGAAGTTCCTGGCCATTTGGCCAAGTTTGTCGAACCTTGTGTTGACACGACACGTGACATGTCGTTTGTGACACGTCGGTTAGTGTCGTAACGTTTTGAGACAGATGAGACAGTATGCGACAACCTGGTCACAATTCGCTGGCATTGGTCAGAATTATCCCCATACCGGTCAGATTTTTTCGGGAGTGCTTCGTGTGCACTTCGTGTAAAACACGAAGCAAAAGTGAAGCGCGAGTGAAGTTTTGCCAGCCATGATGATTGTGTCCAAATGGCCAGAGTTGGCCAAGTTATGATCGTGTCGCCTGTGTTTTTCTCCCGGTTTGGCGGGTAGTTCGGCAGTGCGGCAGTACTAAGTACTGCTGCCAAACTGCCAAACAGGAGATCTACCGGGTGTTTGGCAGGGACTTTGCCAAGCTTTGCCAAACTGCCAAACTGCAAAGTGTTAGCCGTTTCTGTTTGGCAAGACTTATTTTCACAAACTAATTTATTCTGTTTGGCAATCATGGTTAATCGGCCACCCTGTAAATCTTCGAATTTTTACTCCCTGACTCGACGATCAGTTTGTTCTTGGCTGCCATGTCGTCGATGATGGCACGCACGTATTTTTCGCCGCTCTTGCCATCCCGGACACGAGATTTAACCAGTTGGACAAGCTTACTCTGTGTGGCCGAGCCTTCACGTCTGAGGGCGTCGTAAACGGCAAGTTCGATGCTCTTATCTGTCGCCTGCTGTGCGTACTCTGGGTCTACCCGGTAGAATCGTGCTGCGGGCTTTCCGTTCTGGTCGGTGAAGGCTGCGAACCTGGCTGTCATCGGCGACACGTCGACATCCCGGGTCTTCGTGCTGGCGATGGTCACGTTCTTACTGTCCGGCGTGTCCCGGTGGATCTTCAGTGCCAGGTCTAACGCACCCTCGATTGCAGATGAACCTCGAAGGCTGTCGCCGGCCCGGGTGTCGTTGCCCGTTGTCTTCCTCGCGTGGTGGATCAGGATGATTGCCGCACTGGTCCTTTCGGCGAGTTGTCTGAAGCCGTAAAGAACGCCGCCGACCTCTGTACTATTCTCGTCAACACCGCCACTTACCGTAAGCAGACAGTCGATGAAGACCACACGGGCACCGCAATCCTTTATGCGATATTCGAGAGCGTCGAGGTGCTCCCTGCTTGTCGCATTGAGGGGCGGGTCTGGCATAGTGTAAAAGTACAGCTTCGTATCCCACGGGGTCGAATTATGCCCACGGGCAAGCATCCCGAACCGGTCGAGAGTACGCCTCGTGCCTTGGTCCTGGTCACACCAGAGGACCGGGTACTGTGTGGTTTCGATCGGCTCGATGTCGCTGTCATCCATCTGTCGCCCGTTGAAAGTCGGCTGCTCGGTCGGCAACCATGGCTCACCCTCGGCGATGCTGACTGCGAGGTCTTGCATTAGAAATGACTTGTAGCTGCTCGGGTGTCCGTAGACTACGCTTAGGCTCGGCATACTGACGATGCCCTTTGCAGCGTATTCGATTTCCGGACGGTCCGCGAGAGCATCGACGAGGGTGTACTTCTTCCAGGTATCGACAGCTACGAACTTGACGCGACCGATCCACTTAGCCAGGTCCCGGGCGCCGCCGAATAAGTCCGAGTATTCACCCGAAAGATTCCGGGGGTCCGAGGCCATGGTTTTAATGCAATCCTTTACGAAGTCCTCGAGCTCTCCAAGCGTCGATAATATAAGCGCCGATTCTTCCCCACCGGTTTTTATTGTGGTGATGATTGCGTTTGTAGTCTCGAATTGCTTGACACTCTCGACCGGCTTGTTTTCCTCGGCTGCTTTCAGCTTCAGTACAACATTGAACGACCCGAGGCCCACGTCTTTCGTATCCAATAATGATTTCAGGGCGTCGGTATGATCTTTCGTGAGCTTTCCGGTCATGCTGAAACGCCCCCGGTTTGCTTCTTGAAGAGGTTCAATATCCGGGACCTTCTTGCATCGTGGACTTTGGTCCAGGGTGTCGGAGGGTCACTGTCAGGGTGCTTCATTGCATACTTTACGATGCCGTCTATCTCGCCTTTGTTCTCCGACCGGCTGCACCTTCGGAAGTAATCCTCCACTCCGCGGCGCACGTCGCCTTCGCTTAGTATGTCGTGGCCTGCCAGTGCCCGGGCGAGTGCCTGAGCGTGTTTATGACGCTCCCCCGTGACAGCTCCCTTTAGGTAGGATTCTACCAGGGCATCTGTTACGGCATCCGCGTCAGAATCATTAAGGCCGTCTGTGATAGTCTGGGGTCTTATCTGGGTTTGCTTCTGGGGTCGGGGCTTCTCGGGTTCCTTGAGTTTGTGGAAGATCCCCGATAATCCGGGGAGATCCTCTGGCCGGGTGTTCAAGAAATTACGCCGCGTGATCACCTGGTACTCGCCTTTGTCTGTGACCGTAGGCCAACAGTAGGAGGGTTTTCTACCCGTCAGAATCTCCACGGCCACAGGAACACCATCGACCGTCATACTCACGGTGTAGGGACTTGCACCTTTGAGACCGGTAAAGTACGCGTGTACCCCGCCGGAAGGCGTCATCTCTATTATGGCATCGTGGAATACTGCAGGCGCAGCCGCCTCTATCCTGCGGTATGCGGTGAGCCCGTTCGGTTCGGGCCCATGGTTGTCGAAGTCGACAACAGATACCATATTACCGGTGATAATACCCGCGTTGCAGTCGATGGGCTGACTTGCGAACAGCGCATTAAAATTGTAAGCTTCCACATGGCTGCCCCATGCCGCATAAGTCTGTTTCTGGCCCGGGAGTAAAGGCATCATCGGCCATCCGTTGATTGCCATCCTTGCGATGATGTCGAGGTTATTTCTCATTACGCCACCGCCGCTAGTAAGGTCTTTGAATTTCGCAGTAAAGCGTCGAGCTTCTGCTTGGTCAGGCGTTCAAAGCCAGCGCCTACCTCGGCCTCGGTTTCCCAGCGAGTCTTGCAGTTAGGGCAGGTTACATCTACGATATGAATACTGATCTTCCTACCTTCTTCGCCATGATCATAGAGCACATGCCCAGAAGTCCCACAGGTCGGGCATGTTACCCATCCGGTGATCGAATCCTTAAAGAGCTCGCGAAGCACGGGCAGGCTGAGCTGCAAGGTTGTCGAATTGTTCTTACCCTGCACGACAAGTAAGGGCCCGCTCATACCCGTACCCCCGGATTAACCTTCGCGACATGATACCCACCGCGCCGACGCCTCTCGCTAACAAAGAGAAGCTTCAGCACCTGCACCATTCCCCTCCGCTTTAGGGTCCTAACAGCAGCGTAAGCGGTCCCGCGCCGAATCTTGGTACGCTGGGAGAGCTCTGCATAGGTTAGGGGGCCGTCGCGACACAAGCGCCGGTAGATCTTCTTCGTCAGTTTTCCAAGCTTGCGCACGTCGAAAACGCTCCCGAACCGTTGAAAATAGTCAAGTATAAGTGGTCCGGGACGTAACTATTACTTAGATCATACCCGGCCTCTGTGCCCTCGTGCCTTGTCGCATACCGCCCCCCGACCTCTGCGACAGGTACCTTTATTTTTTGCTGGTTTTCCAATTCCGTCCCCGTGTAGTTCATCCCCCTAATTATGCGTCGGCAAGACCGACCCGCTGCTTTCCAGGCCCCTCTTGATGAGGTGCTCGATCATACGACTCCTGGGGATCAACTCCCCGCGTTTTTCTTCGACCAGTTGTAGGATTTCTGTTGACAAATTTATACAGACTTCTTTTCTCATCACAACCCCCCGGTTATTATTCGATACCGAGGTATCCGATAGATTGATTAGCATAGAAAATCATATACACTTTTGTAATTTATTCTATTACGAACTTGTAGGTATTGTATGAAACCGGCAGACGTAGAAGAGTTAATATTTACCGTTGAGGACTTTGAGTTTAAACAAGATTCTATTGAAGACAAGAAGTTACTAGCAGAGAAATATAACTTTAATTATAGTCGAATGTTATCTTATTGGATAAAAAAATTCATGATTCAAAAGAGATCTACAACGACGAATAAACAGGTTAATGAAATTATTAAATATTTATTTGTTCGTAAATGGGTAAAAAACGAAGGAATAGAAGAATATAAATATATTTCTAATACTGAGTTAAGACGGAAATTTGTTGGGGATAATAGACATGGAAGGCCAAAAAATAACCCCGGTTTCCAAATAAACAACCGAGAAACTTTGGAAAAACTATTGAAAGAGCTTGTTGAAGACGAATTACTACAGACGACACAAACCGTTGAGAGGACCGCTCGATCAAACCCCAATAAAGAGAAAAAAACCCGTTACTATAGAATTAATACAAAGAAAATATCGGATGATTCTGTTGGTATCGGATTACTTAAAGAAAAACTATACGCTTATGTGGACCAGAAACTAACAAAACAAGAATTAATACAAAATATGAACGAACTAATATACTGGCATATAAATGTTCATAAAAATTTTGAAAGATTTAGTAAGAACGTCGCTGAAGAATGTGTTGATATTGATGTAATTCTTCATGTTATGAAAAATAAATATGGCATAACAGTATCGGATGAGCAAATAATAAAGGAATTGAAAGATTTACAAGCTTGGAAATCTTATTGCGAAAGAAAACGACCACTTGACTTTTATGAAGAAGACGAATGGGGCAATATCACAATTATCCCATCTGATTAAAAAATTTATAGGGTGACCACAAAGCCACCTAATACTTGAACCGCTTATCCAGGCTTTCCCGCAGTCCTTCCAGATCCCCGTGAAGATAAGTCATAGTCGACGACAAGTTCCGATGCCCAAGCTGCAGGGCGACCTCTGTTATAGGCACCCCAGAGCGAAGCATCACCGTTGCAGCCGTATGCCTTAACATGTGAGGATAGCACCGCTTAATGATACCCGCCCGCTTCCCTGCGTCCCTGACAACTTCCTCGACCCGGTGCACCGAGATCCTCCCACCCTTCACATTCACGAAGAGCGCAGGATTGCCCGGGAGGTCCGGCCGGATGGTTACCCAGGCTTCGACCAGCTGTGTACATTCCCGAGTCATCAACGTCTTGCGTTCGTGCCGGTTCTTCGTCCTGCCCCGGATAAAGATCAAGCGGCCTCGCATGTCGACGTCGATCAGGTCAAGCCCGGCGAGCTCGCCCCCACGAATACCACAGAATAACAACAGCGCGATGATCGCCTTGTCCCTCACATTGAGAGCGGCCTGGAGCAACGCCCGGGCCTCAGGGATACTCAGACCCTCTCGGACCTTGTAGACGGCTTTAGGCTTCGCCAGACGCAACGATATACCCTGACTCTCTGCTATGAGCTCCATGGCGTGAAGATACAGTTTAATCGTGGTGTCCTTGATGCCTGGACGCTTCCGCAGTTCCTGCTCAATCCTGCGGGCCTCCTCGACACTAGGTACCGACAGATGATACATGCGGACCAGTCGTGTACTGTTGCTCATGATGTTGCGGACGTTCAAATGGCTGAATCGTCGCTCATAGACAATGTGGTCGTGAAGGGTTTGCAGTATCTCCTCGGTATCGACACGCTGCGCTGCAGGTTCAGTGAATTTTCCGAGGTCGACCTTAAAGGGTTTCGTCTTTGGCATTGATAGCACCTCTTATGTGGGCGCATATCACAAGCCGACGGACTTACGACGCCTGCAAATAACCAACTTTAACAGGGCATATCTGCGATTCTTCGCGATGAATTAACAAGAAAATCGGGTCGCTACCCTTCGAAAGGCGCCGGGGAGGAGACTTGAACTCCTGAGAGACTTGCACCTCACAAGCTTTCCAGGCTTGCGCCTTACCACTAGACTACCCCGGCAAAAAATTACCGTTTGCACATCATTTAACGGCCATGCCGCCAGATTGCATCACTACTAATACACTACTACCATTTAATGTTTTTCTTCGATTGAGGAAAAGGACCACTTTAGGCCCTCTCCAAATCAGCTTTTACTTAACCTTTTTATTCCACCCAGAAGGATAGACCCCGGGCTTCATGACGACAGCTACTGTATCCAGTGCCTGGCCTTCGCTGGCCTTCATGAGCTCATCCGTCGTCAGAAGAGCTTTGCCGATGGAAACGACTTCGCCCACATGAGTGAAGACGGCCACCATATCGCCTTTGGTGATGCCTGTATCAAGCTGGCTGATGCCCTGGATATGTAACGAAGCACCTCTTGCCAGCGCATCAACTGCGCTGTCCTTGATGATGATCTTAGGAAGGTGCCGTAGCCCGAATTCCATGGGGTAAATACACTTACGCAGGGGTTTTTCGTCGCCAGTCTCCTGGTATCTCACATAGGCATCCTTGAGCATGTGCAGGGTTATGAGCGAGTCATCTTCGCTGAAGGGACCGCTGCGAGTCCTGCGGAGCTCGTACATGTGGGCGCCGCAGCCGAGAGCTTCGCCGAAATCGTGGCAAAGCTTTCGGATGTAGGTGCCGGCTTCGCAACCCACGATAAAGAGTACGTCTCGGCCATCCTTCTCTAAAAACTCGATATAGTAAATGTTTCTTTTCCGGACCTGTCGCTTGACTGCGCTGACCAGTGGCGGGCGCTGGTATATCGGACCGACGAACTCATCCATCACGACCCGGAGCTTTTTCTCCGATACGTCGTCGTGAAGGCGCATGACACAGACATATTCTTTGCCAGCTAATAACAGCGTCTGCACCAGTCGGGTTGCATCGCCCAGCATGGTAGGCAATACGCCGGTCACATGAGGATCGAGTGTACCGCTGTGACCTGCCCGCTTGACGTGGATGATGTTCTTGACCCAGGATACTACTTCATGGCTGGTTGGGCCGGCAGGCTTATCCAGGTTGATGACACCCTGCTCCAGAAGCTCCGGAATCGTCCGACTCCACGGGTCTTTACCGTAGCCCTGTGCCTTGTCCTTCGACTTGATCAGCCGTTCGCGCTTGATTTCCCCGGGTAGCTTCATACTCGTTTCATCTCGTCGATTGCCTTGAAAATGATCGCGGATACGCCCTTGGCATCCCACTTGGACGTGTCGATGACAAGATCATAGCCTGATAGATCTGTCAGATCAATATCGTAATATTTCTTATACCTGGAAAGTTCGCAGATCTCCCTGGCGTGCGTTTCATCGTACGCCCGGTGTACCTGGATGTTTTCCCGTTTCGCAATGCGTTCTGCACGGATACGCAATGGAGTCTTGAGCCAGATCCGAAGGTCCGCTTCGATAGTCCTGCCAGCCAGACGCCCTTCGACAAGTGCATTGGGGTACTGTTGAGAGAGGTCCTTCTGCCGCTGGTCGATGGCCAGATCGATGGACGGGTCGTCTTCGGCGATACGTCCGAACTCCTCGAGGGACAAGCCCTTTTCTGCTGCCAGCTTACGGAACTGCTCACCTGCAGATATGATCACAAAATCGTATTTCGCAGATAGCTCTTTTGCCACGGAGGTCTTGCCAGAGCCAGGTTGGCCGCTTAGAGTAATAATCATGCTGATATCCCCACGTTAATTGCTTTTCTGATGACCTGGCTGATCGCGAGCGAACAGATGATCGACCACACGATCCAGTACTGGAAAATGTACAATACACCATCCAACATCTTTTGTTCTCCCCAGAAGGGAAAAACCATAGTCATTCCCGGGTTATTTGTGAGATGCCATAACATCCAAAAGAACAGGGGTATCGAGATGATCATCAGGAAACCCATAGGCTTCAGCTGCTGCTTGGACATCTGGGTCTGATCCTCCATCATGGACATCTGTTCTTCCTGTGCTTTTTTCAGCCTGTGCTTATTGCCGGATAGCTGAGCCTCTTTGTACTCCTTTTGTAAAGCACGGCTGCGTACGCTTACCCGCTGCATAAGCTCCCAGTCCATCGTATACTTCTGGATGAACGTGGAGATAGTTGTCACCAATGCGGCTATGATAAGTACCACCATGTAAAAAGGCATAGTGTTGGCAACAGGACCGAAGACGATATCAACCGCCCCGGCTACGACAGGTCTGAACTCATTGGCGAAGAAAATCGAGCCAAGCATAATTGCAAATCCGGCGATAAGCAAAGCTGTCTGAAGGGTATCTAAGAAACTATTCTTTTTCTTCTTACTCCCACTGGCCTGGCTCCTGGCTTCCTCCACGAAAATCACCTGTAAAGCAACGTGCAGCCCGGAATACGGGCTGCCAATAATGGATACTAAGAGGATATACCAACGTTAAAAGCCTTTCGTATGACCTGGCTGATCGCCATCGAACAGATGATAGACCAGACGATCCAGTACTGGAAGAAAAAGAATGCACTGTCGATTAGCTTTTGCTCGCCCCAGAACGGAAAGACCATCGTCAAGGACGGATTTTTGGTCACATACCACAACATCCAGAAGAACAATGGTATGGAGATGATCATCAGGAAACCCATAGGCTTCAACTGCTGTTTTGAGAACGCCATCTGATCTTCCATGCCAGCCATCTGCTCTGCCTGGAGCTTTTCGATCTTCTTTTTATCGCCCGCAAGCTGTGCTTCCCGCATTTCTTTCTGGATCGCCCGGTTCTTATCAGTGACCTTCCGCATCAGATCCCAGTCGATGAGATACTTCTGTAGGAAGTTTGCTAACACAGTTATCGTTGCAGCCATTAGTAGAACGATGATATAGAATGGCACGGTTTTAAGCAATGGAGCAACGATCACGTCTACGGCACCCGCAACGATTGGCCTGAGTTCGTTAGGGAAAATCATCGAGCCAAGCATGATTCCAAAGCCGAGAATCAAGACGATTAATTGAATAGTATCAAAAATACTTTTCTGCTTTTTCTGTGCCATGTGAACAGCCTCGGTTATAAAGTATGATCCGTCCGCCGGATATCAGTATTATAAAGTAGTACCAGAGTTAAAAGCGTTTCGAGTGTAAAAAAGATTAAGGAAAAGATAGGAGATTTTAGACGATGTTTTGGATCGCCGATTTGATATCGACGGTCACTTCATCGATCTCCTTCTCTCCGTCAATGTCGATCAGGATGCCCTTCTTCTTATAGTAGTCGAGCACTGGCTGGGTCAGATTCGAGTAGACATTCAGCCGGTTCTTGATCGCCACTTCTTTGTCGTCATCACGCTGATAAAGCTCCCCACCGCAGGCATCGCATATATCCGCTGCCTTAGAGGGGTTGAACATTACGTGGTACGAAGCACCGCAGGACTTGCAAACACGCCTGCCTGACAGCCTTCGGACCAGCTCGCCCGAGCCGACGTCGATGTTGACGACGCCGTTCAGGTTTTTATTGATGTCCTCAAGGATCTCGTCGAGAGCCGTAGCCTGAGGAATCGTCCTAGGGAAGCCATCGAGCAGAAAACCTTTACGGCAGTCTGGCTGGGATAACCGGTCCTTGATCAGGTCGATCAAGAGTTTGTCCGGCACCAGCTCGCCTTTGTCCATGTATGACTTGGCTTTGAGGCCAAGTGCAGTTCCCTTTTTCACGTTCTCCCGGAGGATATCTCCGGTAGAGATGTGAGGGACGTTGAGCAGCTCAGATAAAAATTTAGCCTGGGTGCCTTTACCGGCACCCGGTGGGCCAAATAGTACCAACTGCATGCTCTCTACTCCTCCCCCAGGAACTTTCGCATGAGCGGGTGCATCTCCATGAGTTGTTCGCTCGCCAGCTTTTCATACAGCTGGTAGGTGATGCTGACTGCGAGCAGTAAACCGGTACCGCTGACGTTACCCAGGACGCCGAACAAGCTCGACAGCAGCGTCAGGAAGCCCACGAATGCGCCTCCGATGACGGTGACCTTGGGGATGTAACGGGATACTACTTTTTCTATGACCTGCTCGTTCCGCCGGAAGCCGGGGATCTGCATGCCGCTCTTCTGGATCTGCTTGGCGACACGAGCCGAACCCATACCGGTCGTCTCTACCCAGAAGATGGCAAACACGATACCACCTGCGATCAGGATGAACGCATCCATGAACACGTGTAAGCCGATCTGCCAAAGCTGAATGCCCGGATAGGCGGCACCGGCAAGCTGGGGAATCCAGTCATACATGCCGTTTAACGGGTTGATATAGAACATCAGTCCATCGGGGTTGGGCCGGCCTGACTGGTTGAAGGTACCGAGAATGTGGATACCGTTGCGGTCCAGTAAGGTGCCGAGCATGACCAGTGTCGCCTGAAGCGACCTGACCAGAATCATGGGCAGAACTGATGCGTATATGAGTTTTACAGGGAACTTGCCCCTTGCGCCTCTGACTGCTGCGTGTGCCAGCGGGATCTCGATCCTCGTGGACTCAACGTATACAATCATCAGGAAGATAGCTATTGTAGCTAATAAAGCCACTATGTGACCCTGGTTTAGCATGAGCAGGAGATTATCGCCTGTCAACAGGTTAGATAAACCGATGTTACTCAAAAACCATTCCCATTTGAAGATAATACCAATGGGCAGGTTTTCCATTGTACCAAGGTTTGGTATGGCGGTGCTTAAGCCTTTAGCATAATCGGGGTAAGGCGGGTTCCAGTTAAAGATACCACTGACCAAAGCCTGGGCGATACCTGCGACGATGAATAAGCTAACACCACTGCCGATACCCCATTTGGACACGATTTCGTCCATATAGAGGATCAGGACACCACCAATGGCTACCTGTACAAATATCATAAGCTGTACGATACTGGGACTGACGCCAAGAGTGGCGGCAATGGCAGGATCAGGGAGCAGGAAGCCTCCGTAGATTTGCGGTAACGCTTCCACTACGATCATCACGAAGACCAGCAGCTTTTGTAGCCCTTGGAATATGGCCTGGTCCTTCGGGTCTGTCGTATCGAGCCCAAGAAGCTCTGCGCCAACCAGCAACTGCAATATGATAGACGCCATGACTATCGGGCCGATACCCAACAAGACGATAGAGCCCTGCCCACCTGCAAGGAATGCACGGTATGCACCGAGTAGGTCCTCGGATGCTGGACTGAGCCCGAACACCGAAATGTTGGTCAACACGAAGTATAGTACCAGTATTCCCAGCGTCCAGATCAGCTTTTTCTGGAAATGGACATGCTTTTCCGGCCGTTTGACGGCCGGTAGCTTGCTGAGGAACGGATGTAGTCGATCTTTTAATCCCATCTTCTCTGCCATTGTGACACCTTAATCTACTTATGCAGTCTCTGTCTCGGTTATGATCTGTCCGCCTAGCTCTTCAACTTTTGCCTTGGCCGTTGCGGACGCGGTGCTAACCGTGATGATATATTTGCGAGACACCTGACCGTTACCCAGCAGCTTGTCGATGCCGAGCTCGTCCAGATTGACCGCTACGCTGCCATCCTTTTCCTCGGCGAGCTTGCTCTCGACAAGGTAGAGAGCCAGCTCATCCAGCTCTCCGATGTTGATGAACGATACAGCGGTCTGGGTCACGGGTGGCCTGGTGAAACCGTGCTTGCCGAACATCCAGCCTTCCTTCATTGCGCGGAAGGTGTGGTGTTTGCATGCGCCGGCATGACCGCGGCCACCGCGGCTTCCGCCACCACGGCGGTTCTTGTGAGTGCCTCCACCACAGGTACGGGAACCTCGGTAAGACTTATTTTTTTCCTTGGACATGATGATCACCTCATCTGTTCGACGAGAGACGATATCTCTGCGCCGTAGTTGCCCAGCGCGCCACCCTGTTGGAAGGTGCGCTTTAGGCCCTTGTGTCCCTTACGTGGCGGGTGCATCCGGAAGACTGGCTTCATACCGGGCATATCGCCGATCTTAGCCTTCCCTTCAGCAACCGCTGCCGCGAACTCCACGATGCTCTTGAACGAGGAGTTCTTCGATACGTACTCGTCGGTCAGCTTGTCGCCGCCCTCGAGCTTGCCACGGTGTTCCATGAGCAAAGCCAGAGTGTCAGCGTTGATGGGACCGAATGCCACGTAGTCCTTTACGATCTGGATCATGCCTTTGTAGACCGGGTTCTCCTCGACAACCACACAGTGGTTGATCTGGTTCAGCCGGAGCATCTTGAGCGTGTCCTTGATCTGGGGCTTGGTGTTAACCGAGCCTCTAAGCCGAATTATAACGTACATTACTCGGCCTCCTTCCTGGTCCTTACAGTGGTGGCGTTCTCCAGTGCGTTGTATGTTGCCAGCGCAAAGTTGATCGTCGTCCTGGTTTCCCCTTCAGTCCTGCTCCAAACGTCCTTGTATCCGGCCATCTCGAGCACTTTCTTGGCGGGGCCGCCGGCTGCGAGGCCGAGGCCTCTGGGAGCCGGAATCAGTACGACTTTCAGCGAGCCAGCCCTGCCCTCGACCTGAGAAGGTACGGTGTGGGTTAATCCACAGCCGCATTCCCACGAGCCGCAGCCACGGGTGACTTTCATGATGTTCAGCTTGGCGTTCTCGATAGCTTTACGGATCGCCGGGCCGACCTGGACACCCTTGCCCTGAGCCAGACCCACGTAGCCGTTGCCGTTACCGACCACGACGGTGGTTCTGAATTTTACACGCCTGCCGGAGTCGGTCATTCTCTGGACCATGCTGATATCGAGCACTTCATCCACTAGGTCAGGGATGAGCGCATCGATGATCTGGTACTCCTTAATGGGGAGTCCGGTCTCTAAGGCCTCGTCAATGGTCTTGATCCTGCCCTCAGCGACCATCTTGCCGAGCCTCGTCTTGGGGACCCAGGCTGCCTGTTCTCTACGATATGGTGCTGCCATGTTACTTCGCTCCGTACTGGCTGGTGATCTTACCCTTCACTTCATCGAAGTGAGCGGGCATATCCGCAGCCTTGATGCCCCTCTTCGCGTACTGCGAGAAATTGCTGTTTGCATTGCCAGCAACGTGAGCTCCCCTGATCCGTTCGTCGGACGGGAAGATTTCCTCGCTGCACGGTACTTCCAGGCCTGCGTCAACTGCACCCTTAAGGGTTGCGTAGACTCTCGACCCGGCCCGGTTCTCTCTGAGCCCTATGTCCAGGATAGCTTCTTCTACTCCGGCTTCCACGGCCTTATACCCGATTAGTAAACCAGTCAGGTATGCGGCGCTCGTGTTCTTGCCTGAGCCCTTATAACCAAAGTTCTTGGCCAGCTCTGCCGAGGTGGCTGCGACAATGACCTTGTCGCCCTCGGGCTTTGTGACCAGGATCTGTGCGATGACCTGGTTGGTGGTCCTGCGCACGACGAGCCTGGGCTTACGGGATACTATGAGCTTGAGCCTCTGGTGGTAATCTGTCTTACCTTCCCTGCGGCGTCTGAAGGCTACCTTGTATCTTGGTCCGGTTGCCATTGTTTACACCTCTTTTTTCTGCGTTGCCGCGTACGCAATAAACGATTTCAGATGTGCTACATTCCTGAACTCGCCACCCTTTGCCTTGCGGTAAAGGATCCTGTACGTGTGCGGAGTTAATTCCTTGCTTTCACGGAGGCTCTTGAGCAGCTTTCTCTGTGCCCTGATCCTCTTCATCCATAGCTCTTTCTTAGGAGTCCTGGCACCCTTCGCGCCTCTCCTGCTGCCATGGCCCTTACCGTGACCCTTGGCGCGCTTGAGATCGCGAGCACGGGCACGGCCACGGCTGATACCGACGGCAGGCCTGCGCTTGATGGTTCCGGCTTCGACTAAGCCGCGAATGTCTTCACGGGTAATCGCAGTAGCGATGTCCTCTAACTTGGAGGGATCCATCCATACACGGGACTCACCGACTTTCAGAATTACTGAGGCCAGCCTCTTCTGGTTTGCTAAATCTACCATTTACTGTGCCCCCTCGAAAGTGTTGAGCGGATTGAGAACCTTGATGTTCTGCTCCTTTGCGATCTTTTCGATTTCGAGCTGCTTCTTCTTGCCTACTGTACCGCCGATACGGATTGCCTGGGTCCTGGTGATGCTCTTGACATCATTCGTGTTGAACACCAGAACTTCCTGGTAGCCGGACGGGTGGTAGCCTGCGACAAGCACCGGGGAGCCGTAGCCGATCTTGACTTTAGCGCCCTTGGACTTCTTCCCACGCCTGAGCTGCGAGTGGTGGCCTCTGGGCCTTCTCCAGCTTGCATCAAGCTTGATCTTCTTGTGAGAGTCAATCCTGCGGAACTCCGGGTGCGAAGCCTTGTTAGACTTCCGGGCTGCGAGCAGCCTCTTGGTCTCGGGGTCCAGCTCGAGGGTGGACTTCTCCACGGGCCGGGCGACCGGCCTTGGCTTTACTAAAGGCGCGGCAACCTTAACGGCCTCTTTGCGAGTGCCCTTAAGCTTCTTAGATTCGGCAGCCGCAGTCTTCTCTTCGGCCTTGGTCTCAACCTTGGCTTCAACGATCTCAGCCTGCTCGACTTTCTCTGCCTTATCAGCCTTAGTCTTCTTAGATGACTTCTGAGTAGTGTCGGCAGCCTGCTTCTCGACCGTCTTCTTTACTGCTTTCTTCTTTTCGTCTGCCATTGATATCACGCCTTCGTTGTGATGTATATGCCGTCCTGAAACACCCTTGGGTCTCTCTTACGGATTCTGCAAGCCTGCTCGATATTTGCGGCAGTCTGGCCGATATCCTCTTTGTTGATACCCGTGAGGACGACTTTCTCGCCCTGTACGACGACTTTTGTCTCGCCGACGATGTTTGCGGAGCGAGCCTTACGCTCGCCAAGGAAGTTCCCGATCGATACTTTGTCCTTGCCTTCAACCTTCACCTGGATAGGGAAGTGAGCGAAGACAATCTTCATGTGAGACTCGTAGCCCTCGGATACGCCCTTCACCATATTTTTAATGTGAGATGCAAAGGTACCGACGGTGGCTTTCGTCTGTTTGTCGTCTTTATGAGTTTCGACAATGACTTTGCCTCCGTCAACCTTAAAGGAGATAGCCGGAAACCTTAAGTCTCGGGATACCTGCCCCTTCTGACCCTTAACGGTCAGAGTTGCACCGCTAACAGTGACGGTTACACCCTGGGGGATTTCTATTTCTCTAACTTTCTCTGCTGCCATTTTAATCCCTCGTGCTTAGTATACGTAAGCCAGGATCTCGCCACCGATACCCATCTTCGCTGCATCGTAATGTGACATTACGCCCTTTGAAGTGGTTAGTATCAGCGTGCCGAAGTTCCTTGCGGGGAGGTATCTCTTCTCCCATTTCTCCATCTCGGATTTGCCGACGGCGAACCGCGGCTTAACGACACCGCACTTGTTGATCTTTCCGATAAGCTTTACTTTAAGTTGGCCCGCCTTGCCGTTATCGACAAACTCAAACTCACCAACATAGCCCTGGTCTTGCATGACCTTGAGCACGTTGCCGATGATTTTGGAAGCGGGGTCTAATACGCAATCCGTCTTGCCGGTTGACTCGGCATTCTTAATGATGGAAAGTGCGTTTGCCAGTGGATCCATTAAAACCATGATCTCGACCTCACTCGTATTTTACGAACCCCATGTCGTGGGCAATTTCTCTGAAGCACTGACGGCATACGTACACGCCATACTTCCGGACGAGCCCCTGCTTACGGCCGCACCTGCGGCACACATTAGCGCCGGATCCGAACTTTTTGCCGCTCTTCTCCATTATCTGACCTCCACGCCATAGTTCTTAGACACAAAAGCGATCGAGTCATCCTTGGTAAGCTTGTGGCCTGAAGGGATCTTCTGCTGCTGTAAGCGCCTGCGCTTGATCCTGTAGCCTGGCCTCTCCACGGAGACGATGACATCCATGCCGTAAATTCCAATCTCCGGGTCGTAATCCATGCCCGGGAAGTCGGTGTGTTCCTCGATACCGAAAGCGAAGTTACCGTTAGTGTCGAACCGGCTGGAGTCGATGGAGTTATCCATGATGCCCAGCGCGATCTTCAGAAACTTATCCGCGTTATCGCCACGAAGAGTGACCTTACAGCCGATAGACTCGCCCTTCTTGATGTTAAAACCCGGAAGGGTCTTCTTTGCGACGGCCTTGACCGGCTTCTGGCCAGTGATCTTCGACATGATCATTTCGGCGTTGTTCAGCTTTTTGCCCGATTCGCCGACACTCATGTGGACGGTGACTTTCTCGACCCTCGGGGTAAACATGACGTTATCGCTCATGCCTTAACCCCCTGTACTGCCGGGGCTTCCTTACCGATGACGAACACGTAGTTTTCGATGGTCTCGAAGTCGCCTTCGGAAGTCGTGATGGTCACGGTGTTGGGCTGGCTGCTCCGCACGGTCTTGATCTCCTTGACCTTGCCGATTTCGCCAGAGTGCTTGCCTTCGGTTACGACGACGAGGCTGCCTACCGAGTAGGTAAAGTGCTGGTCGATCGTTCTCTCGGGTACCTTGATGATAATTGAGTCCTTCGTCTTGTAATCGTTGGACGCGATCATCGTGGTGCCATCGTGAAGGTTAAGCTGGATCTTGCCGCCTCTGATTGCGGTCTTGTTGACGATCTTACAGATCTTGGAAGATGCGTCAGTCACGGGTGCCAGGTGGAACTTGCCGTTTTCGCCGATGACCATGCGATAGTACGCGTTGATCGCCGGGATTGAGACGGTGTCGAACATGCCGACTGTATACCTGTAGTCCTTGCGAATCTTGCCGTCGACCAGGACTTTGCCCTCGTGCAGGATCTGCTTGATTTCCTTGCTCTTGTCAGCGACCTTCAGCAGGTCCCTGAGCACGACTACGAGAGGCATGCCGCGCTCCTCTGAGTGTGCTCCCGGCATGGGTTTGGCTACCCACTTGGAAGTTTTACGGGTAATAGGCCATGCACGCGGTGCCGCTACCCTCTTTAAATGATTGCCACACATGTTATTTCCTCTCCAGAGATGCGACTCTCTTCGCGTCTTCGAGGTTCAGCTTCGTAATCATCAGGTTGGACGGGTGGATAGGCCTTGGCTCTTCCTTACCGTCTGCCTTTGCTACGGATACACCTTCGACAACGATCTTTTCCCTCTTGACGTCGATCTCGCGAACCTTACCCTCGGTACCGGCAGCGTCGCCTCTCATGACTTTGACGATGTCGCCGACAATCACGCGGACAGACCTGCCATACTTCTTGGAGAGCTCTTCGCTGAGCCTCGAGTTGATAAAGCGGCTTCTGATGTGATGAGGCGCGTTAAATCTGAACTTTCTCTGTTTCCTTGGCTGTGATGAAGTTACCATAATACACACCTCACACAATGATCGTCGCGGTCGAGCCAATCTTGGCGAACCGTTCGGCGACCTCTCTGGCCACCGGGCCCTTGATCTCAGTGCCCTTCGGGTCGTTGTTGTCGTCAACCAGGACGCAGGCGTTATCCTCAAACCCGACACGTAAGCCGTTTGGTCTGCGGTACTCCTTCTTCTGCCTGATGATGACACACCGGACGATCGTCTTCCTCAATTCAGGTGTTCCCTTCTTGACGGAGCCGATGAAGATGTCGCCAACGCCTGCTTTCGGCATACGGTTCTTTCTGCCCCTGTACTTCAGGACGGAAATAACCTCGACCAGCCTTGCGCCGGTGTTGTCAGCTACATCTAGCCGAGTCGCTGTGTGACACGACCTTGGGATCTTTGCCTTAATTGCTCTCATTGCCAGCCACCTCAACGATTACGAAGGTTTTTGTCTTGGAGAGCGGCCTGCACTCTGCGATGACCACTTTGTCGCCTTCTTTTGCATTGATGCAAGGCGGGTTGTGGGCATGGAGCTTTGACCTCCTCTTCTCGTACCTGTCATACTTCAGGTCACGCTTTAAGTACTCACGCTGCACCACCACAGTCTTGCTCATTTTGGCGGATACAACGTTACCCTCAAGTAACTGGCCTCTCACGGCAAGGTGGCCGTGGAAAGGACAGTGAGGATCGTTGCACTCCTGCTTGGGTGCCTTCACGTTTAGTCCAATGTCTTTCGCCATGTTCTCTTCCTCTTGGTATTTCGGGGTTAACCGGAAGACCGGTCACTTCCCTTTCCGCTTCTTTTTAGGGATGCGGTTTTCAGGTTGTGATAGTAATAAGTCCCCACGGACTCTGACACGCCGGTTATCCGGGAGCGTAAATACGAAAGAACAGCACGATTTGGGGACTTTTGCATCGTGCAATTCTGTCTTTATTATGATCATATTACGCGTCTCGTCTACCACTTTGCCGGAAAGGACGTATGGAGGTGTTTCGACCTCCACCACCAATCCGATCAATTCGTGGTAGATTATGTTCTCCGGCGTTATGTCCATATCACAACCCCTGCGCTCA
>CAZJRS010000005.1:53179-63151 GCA_964548585.1 uncultured Methanocella sp.
ACTTTTTCTTTGTGATCGCCCTGGAGCTCGATGGTTTGCTTCTTAATGGTGCCGCCGCAGGCGCACTTGGCCTTCAGGAGGCTCGAAAGCTCCTTCAGGTCAATGCCCTTGTCGTCGATACCATCGACGATCGTCGCCATTTTTCCGAAGCGTCTCTTGTCAGTCGATATTCGGACTCGCTGGGACTCTTTGACGATTTCCTCGCATACGCAGAGGTCGTCGGGGAGGCCACACTTGTCACAGACTGACAATTTAACGCTTCTCCTCCTTCTGATTCTCCCTCTTTATCGTGAGAATGCGAGCGATGGTCCGACGGAGTTCCCGGATTCTTCCCGGGTTTTCCGGCGCACCGCCCGTTGCGGAGATCGCGTTCTGCTTCAGAAGGTCGCTGCGCAGGTCCTTAAGCTGCTTGTTAAGGTCCTTCTCATTCATGCCTCTGATTTCCTTAGCTCTGAGTATCGCCATCGGTCTTCACCACCTTTTTCTTTGGCTTGCGGGCTGCGCCCTTGTCGTCGCCGGTTTCGGGTGCCTGCTTTTCGGCGGCCTCGGACTCGGCGATGAGCTTCTCAACCTCTGCGGCGGTCGACTCGGTCTGGACCGGGGCGGCCTCCCTGACAGGCTCTGCAGTTACTGCGGGAGCCTTCTTCTCTGCGGGCGTAGCAGCCTGGACGGTCATGATCTGGATCTTGTCCGGAAGAACTGCTCCGGGGGGCATGATCCTTACCTTGACACCGATGATACCAAGCTTTTTCTTGGCCCTTGCATAGCCTACGTCGACCAATTCCTCGACAGGCTTGCCGCAGTGCTTGATGTAGCCGGCGATGAACTTCTCGCGGCGTTTGCGGGCGCCGGTGAGCTTACCGGCAATGATGACTTCGCAACCCATAGCTCCGGAGTCCATGATCCTCTGCAGGGTGGACTGACCAGCCTTACGGAAGTACCAGCCTCTCTCGAGAGCGTTGGCCAGCCTGGTCGCCATCATCTGGGCGTTCAGCTCAGGCTTCTTAACTTCCTGCACATCGATCTGCGGGTTGTCCAGCTTGAACCGCATGTCCATTTCCTTGGTATACCTGCGGATGGACTTGCCAGCCTTTCCGATGATCATTCCGGGCTTCTCTGCCCGGAGAGTGATCTGAGTACCCATTGGAGTCCTGTTGATTTCCATGCCGCCGTATCCGGCGCGCTCCAGCTTCTCCAGGAAGTACTCGTCGATCATGGCCTTCTTGAAGCCCTCTTGTACGAATTTCTTCTCAATCGCCAATCTAACGCACCTCGCCTAAAACTACCTCTACCGTAACGAGCTCAATGTTCCATGCGGTAGCCCTGCCCATCGCACGGGGCATTATGCCCTCGATGACACGGCCCTTTTTGGAAGTGGTGTGAATGAGGTACATGTTCTCTGGCTCGAGACCCTTATACTCTGCGTTCGCTTCCGCGTGCTTGATGAGCTTCAGGATCTCCGCGCTTGCCTTAACCGGGTACCGGCCGCTGGGCCAGCCCGACTGGTGGCGCTTGTGACCGACGTTCCGGGCGTGCTGCTTGAACGGCACCGACTTCTTCATATCGATGACGTCCTGAAGGAACGCCTTTGCCACACTGACCTTCATGTGGCGGATGTGCCTGCAGATCTCCTGGCAGGACTTGGGCGAGACGTTGATCTCATAGGCCATTGCCTTAGCGGTGGTGGCCGGGTCAAATTCTGCTGTATATCCAACTTTCGACATCTTCGTCCCTCCTTACTTCAGTGGCACGTACTTGCTGCCTCTGGTCGCACCGATACCTGCAGAACCGTGCGCGACACCATGACGGGTCAACGCGAATTCGCCCAGGTAGTGCCCGACCATCTCGGGCGTGGTTTCGACTGCCTTCCATTCCTTGCCGGTGTGAATCTCAAAGGTCACGCCAATCATGTCCGGGAGAATGATCATGTCCCTCAGATGGGTCTTGATCTTCATTTCTCCAGCCTTGACGGCATCGATGAGCTTCTGGTGCTCCTCGCCGAACTCTCTCTTGATCTTCCGCCTCTGACGGGCGGGCAGAAGCTCTGCGACCTTGTTCAGGTCCAGCTTCTTCAGCTCGGCCATGGTCAGACCCCGGTAAGTGAACTCTTCCTTCCGCTTCGGGAGCCTGCTTGCCTGCTTTGACTGCTTAGATACCATTAATTACATCTCCTGGTTAGTGTCCAACGCCTGTCCTTCTTGCTGCGATGCTCCCTACCTTCCTGCCTGGCGGGGTGCCCCTGCTGACCGTCTTTGGCCTGCCAGGGTGCTGCCTGCCGCCGCCACCGAACGGGTGGTCGACTGCATTCATGGCTACACCACGGACTACGGGCCACTTGGTGGCCTTGTTGGCCATCTTGTACCACTTGTTACCCGCGCGGACGAAGGGCTTTTCAGTCCTGCCGCCACCTGCTACTACGCCGATGGTCGCCCTGCACTTCGGGTTGAGTCTCTTCATGACACCCGAAGGCATCTGGACTACGGTCTTCTTGCCCTCGTGAGCTACGATGATCGCTGAGACGCCCGATGAGCGTGCAAACGCGCCACCGTCGCCCGGCTGCGACTCGATGTTGCAGATTGGGCAGCCTTCAGGGATCTCGCTCAACGGGAGCGTGTTCCCTGCCTTGATCTCTGCCGAGATGCCGCAGGCGATCTGGTCGCCTACACCAAGGCCCTCGGGAGCCAGGATAAGCCTTTCCTCGCCGTTGCCGAACTTGACACGGACGATCGGGCAGTTTCTGGCGGTATCGTGAACGACTTCGGTGACGATGCCCTGAATGGTCTCGTCGCCAAAGGTCTTGATGTGCTCCAGGTTCGCCTTGAACCTGCAAGAGGTGGCCCGGTACGTCGGGGTGCCCTTACCTCTGTTCTGAGACATTAATCGCTTTCCCATAATCAAACCTCCACGAAGGGTTTAGAACACTCCTAGACGGCTGGCGATCTCTTCGGCGCGATTCTCGGCGCTGAGGGTAACTACAGCCTTCTTGCCTCCACGCGAAGTGATCATGGTGGTGACCTTGATTACCTTCACGTTGTACATTTCTTCGACGGCCTTCTTGATCTGGGGTTTGCGGGCCTGCATGTCGACCATGAACTGGAGAGTGTTGTTCTTATCCAGCGACAGGGTCGCCTTTTCTGTGATGAACGGGTACTTGATGATCATTCTTCGTTAGCCTCCGTGAGAAGCTTCATTGCACCCTCAGTCCACAGAGTAAGGCGGCCTGCCTGGGTGCCCGGTGCGAGCATTTCGACATTTAGCTCTTCAAGAGTAGCGACGTCGACGCCCGGGATGTTCCTGGCTGCAAGCCGAATACCGTTATCCTCGGCGATGACTACGAGGAGACCGATCTTCTTCTTGTACTGCCTGCCCCTCATCTTGCCCTTGCCGGCGCGAACAGTCTTCTGCTTGCTCCTTGCAAGGTCGGCCTCAAAGCCTAATGCGACTAAGAGATCGATGATTTCAGAGGTCTTCTTCATGGACTCGATCTCGCCATCAACCACGACGGGCAATGCGCCCTCGTACTTGAAGCCACGAGCCTTGACGAGCACGGGGTCGTTGGTCGCTGCGACCGCGGACCGGATTGCCTTGAGGCGCTCCTTGTCGTTGATCTTTTCAGTGTAGATCCTGTGCGGGTTTGGTCCGTGGGATGCACGGCCGCCCCTTGCCTGCGGAACTACTGCGGTGCGGCTGCCGTTTTTCAGCCTTGGCACATGTGCTGCGCCCCTGCCGCTGCCCCAGGAGTGGGCCGACGACAGAGTACCTGCGGTCCGGTCCGGGCCGTATTGCTGCAGCCGGTTTGCCTGCGCTGCGAGTACCGCTTTCTTGATGATGTCCGGCCTGTACTCCTCGTTGAAGACTGGCGGGACGGTGATTGCGGGCTTGTTGCCGGATTTGCTTAAGACTTTAGCTTCCATCTTCTTTTCCTCCTGATTAGCCCTGCTTGGACTGAGTGCTGATGAACGTTACTTCAGGAGCCTGCTTTGGTATGTTCTTGGGCCTTACAGCGGGCCTGATCCTGACCATCCTCTTGACGGGTCCGGGTATGCTGCCCTTGAGTATGACGTAGTCGTTCTTGAGGAAACCATAGTGCAGGAAACCGCCTGCGGGAGTTACCTCTTCGACCTTGTCACCCATGCGGATGATCCGCTTGTTGTGCTCGGTCCTCTGGTGGAAACCAGTCTGACCCAGCTGCGGGACCTGCCACCTGACGCGGTGCGGGTTCCACGGGCCGAGGTTACCGACGTGCCTTTCCTTACCAGTCCGGGCGTGCTTGCGCTTCTGCTTAGCAACACCCCATCTGACGACGGGACCCTGAGTACCGAAACCCTTGGTGACAGCCGAGACATCGACTAGCTCGCCGGGAGTAAAGACATCCTTGATGCCTACTGCCTTACCCATCAGGGACTTGGCAAACTCCAGCCTCTTAGTCATGTCGCCGCCTGCAATCCGGTTCTCCATGAGCTCGGGGACCTTCTTAGGAATACCCGAAACTTCGGAAGTAAGAGTAACAGTTAAAACTCTCAGATCAGCTGCTACACCCTTCTTGACGAGTTCAGCAAGCTTTAAGAGCTGTTCCTCGGTCTTAGCGGGGTTCTTCGGCAGGTTCGTCAATGACTCTAACATCTTGAGGTCACTGATCCATGCCTCGCCGATAACCTTCTTGCCGTACGGGCCATCGTCATAGAGACGGATGCCTGCCACGTGCATCTTGGGTACCTCGACGATCGTGACCGGGACGGAGATCTCCATACCCTCGGTCGTGCTGTGCGGCCTGTCATCCACCATGACCAGGTGAGACATTCCGGCCTTAAATCCGACAAATGCTTGAATCTTCGGTTGGTCGCCAAGCTCAGCCCAGTTTCTTATCTTAGGCTTCTGGCTTCGCGCCCTTACCCTCGGGCTGTACCCGAGAGATCCACGCCTTGGTGCGTGTGCGTGTCCCATTTTATATTTTCCTCCTATGTTCGGGAATTGGCTCTGGCTTTGACAATCGCCAGGTATCATGCTGCAATAGCAGATACTTACGCTGTAATACCAACCTGCCTGCCAGGTGAAGAAGCTGGAAAAGGCCTCTTCGTGCGTACCGTGGATGGCACCCTGACACACTCAGGTTTGGAATTCACCACGTAACTGGAATAATTTTGAAGTTGATTGTATCCTTCGCGTTTGGAGTATGGCGCCTTCGGACGAGGAAATCTTGCGAATGCAGATGCGGTGACCTTATCCCATTTGTGCTTGATCTCGGACAGCCAGCGATATTGGAGGCTATCCTAAGCCATCGGTCTCCGCCAGCAGCGCTTGCCTCCTTGTATTTGGATGCCACGCTTATTCACGTGCTGGACTCAATGTAAATTATTGGTCTCGCGAACAGATCCTGACTCTTTGCGTTTCATTAGGAATGGGCTAACTTTCCGTTTATCGGAAAGCTATCGACCCGGACGCTCTAGTCAGCTCCGACAATGGTCACAATACCTTCTCGGTATTCCTTAAGTAAAAGGATACGGTAGACGTGCGCCGTGTAAATTAGACTTATACGCAGACATCCTGTTGAAAGCCTTGATAAAAGAGGTACTACTGACGTCTTCTGCGAGGTGATCAGCCCCGGATTACGCCGATTTTCCATCTTCAACGATTGGCTATCAGGATGAGTCCGAATACAAGCGCCCTTCCACGGGTGACACCTATACAGTCCTCATACTTGGGACTAAGAAATGTAATAATAGTATATATAGATTGCGTAGTAAAAAGCGGGCGGGACATGAGTGGAGGGCGCAGAATGTGATCGAAATCGATCGTAGGTTAAGATTCTGGCACTAAAACTATGACCGACAGAAGAAGGATGTTTAGTAATATAAACGCTGCGCTGTGCCAGTAAAAACCTTCACAATCAAAATAATCTAAAAAAAAATTACTCATCCCCCTCGCCCGAAATGGCTACCAGAGAAGGATCGAGGTATACCCATTGGTCTGAGGGATCTTCAGGAACAGCAGTCGCCTGTGGCTTTGCCGGGGGCGTCACCTGTGGCATAGCCGTAGCCTGGGGCGCCGAAGTAGGATTGGTCGATGGTGTTGCTATAACGGTCGACTGCGGGGCGATTCCGGTTATCCCCGGAGTATCAATAGCAGTCCCACTCACAGGTTCTTTTGAATTCTTCCCTGTGCATCCAGCTGTGGATATGATCAATGCTATAATAAGTAGTACAAGGATTGCTTTTTTCATCACATAACCCCCTAACTATCGATTACTGGCTCGCCGCCTGCCCATTCATGGACTTGATAATGTCTGCCAGGATGACCGAGGCGCTCTGCAGTTCACCATAGATGTATTCTTTCTGGTCTTTGGTATACGGGTTCGTGCCTACAGAGGCGAGGGCGGATTCGGCATTGGCGAGATGGGTGTTAACCTCTTCGATCTGGGTGCCATAACCGGCCTTAGTTACGATCTTCTCGATCTTCTTGGTAGTCGCTTTCAGAGTCTCGAGGTCCATCTTCGCCCCGTAGTGATAGCTGTAGGATGTCCCGTTTAACAGGCACTTCGTTTTAAGCTCGTTTGATACCTGGGCACTGTCACCAGAAGCTACCGCAGACTCAAGTGGAGACACGATGGAGGACCGGGCGCCTGCTACTACGGACTCCATTCCGGAGGTGTCGATACCGGCCCTGCTCATATTCGCGATTAAGAGTTCTGACTTGGAAAGGACCTGATCATAATAGTCCAGCTTTTTGTTGCCGATGCTTATGATATCAACAGTGTGGCTGATGTTGGCTTTAGTGGCGTTGATATTATCTGCGATCGTGCCTGCTTTGGCGCTGGCGTTTGCCAGTACACCCTGGACTGTCTGCTTATCGGCAGCTCTTTCTGCAGATGCCTGCGTCGCAAACATCGGGACGGATACTGCTGCCAGCAATAGGACGGCCAGTAACAAAGTGATAAATGATTTATTCATAGAAATACCTCAGAGAATTTCAAAAAAGATTACTATGCAGGAATTATATCCCGCCCTTCGCCTGCTCTCTCATCGACTTTATTATATCCCTGAGGAGTGTGGCTGCACTCTTGAGCTCTTCCTTTACCGCATTCTTCTGGTCCTCGGTATATGGGTTGGTGCCGACGGATTCCATGATAGCTTCAGCATTGGCAATGTGAGTCTTGACCTCGGCGATCTGTGAGCCGTAGCCGGCCGCGGTGGCGTTGGCCTCTATCCGGGCAGTCGTAGACAATAACGTCTGGATACTCATCTTTGCACCATAGTGGAAGCTGTACTGGGCGCCGTTGAACAGGGACTTCGACCTAAGCTCGTTGGCGATGACTGTGCCATTACCTGTAGCGAATGCAGCCTCCAGTGGCGATACTACGGATGACCGGGCGTCAGCCATTACGGACTGCATTCCGGTGGTGTCCGCACCACGGGCGTTCATCTTTTGGATGCGGTTTTCGGACTTGGTCATGGCATCGTTGTAGTGAGCCAGCCTCTTGTTGCCTATATCGACTGGATCCTTTTTCTCGGTAATGTTCAGCTGGCCATTTCGCTCCTGGAAGGCCTTCTTAACTGTCGAGTTATCCGGAGAGCCCTGTGCCGCAAATGCGGGGGCAGATACTGCCGCCAGCATGAGGATGGCGAGTGCGAAGATAATACTTAGTTTCTTCATCATGTGTGGTTCCTGCCTGTTATTCAATAGTTTTGTAGGAGGGGCCGGCCTGGCGGACATATAAGGACAGGTGGTTAAGCGGGTGTATCTTATTATTGTCCTGCCATGTCCCGAGTCGGACACCGCTGAGCTACAAACACCTCAGAGGCAGGGGATAATAAAAGCATACTTACCATTTCGTAGTAAATGAAGCTTTATTAGAAGCTTAAATGATTGATAGCGCTTTATTTTGTGCTTGAAACCTTTAGATATCGATAATTCGCGTTGGTAAACCGTGATGGGATATTATTGATATTTTGACATATTAGAAAATTGATTAAGGTTCGCAGCTGCAGATTGCTTTATAGAGAGAGTTGCTGAATATATAGGGTTTTAATTTGGTTTCCGAGTAGAAAATGAAGCTGATTTCGCAAAAATTCGCTAAATAATGCCTGTGAGGTATTATCGTCAGACTCTGTTATCTGTTTAAAACCAAAAGTAGGGGTGGAGTTGTGATTAGACGGAACAGTTTTAGCATGACCGCAGGGTTATGCGTAATTATCACAGTATTATTTGCCACGCAGTTTGCTGGCATTGTTCAGGGGCAGCCATACGGTCCGCAGGGAAATTATCCGGGTGCGGGGGGAGGGTACCCGGGGTCTGTCGGGGGATTGACGATCCAGGGCATGGAAGGGCTTCAAGGCTTTTACCCGGGTGAAAACAAGCTTAGCCTGGCGATCCACCCGGTCAATCAGCAGAATGGCCAGCTGTACTTCGAAGTGGTGGGCTTCGCCATATCCAACCCGGCTTCCGGCCAGGCTGCGGCTTACGCGCTGAAAACGCCTTTAATGGGCGTAGCCGACCCATCGCAGAACACACTACAGATCGACCTGTCGGGAATCGGTAGTGCCATCGGTTCGGCAGGATTTATCGAAAGCTCTCGCGTCTACGATATACTCAGGGTAGACCCCAGCCTGATGATCATCGAACTTGACATGAACTATATAGGTACACAAAACCTGCAGACGATCTTCAACGTCAACACAATCAGCATGATCACACCAGATGGAACTGGGCAGACATTCCAGATGCAGCAGCCCACGCAGTTCGTGATCGACGCCATGACCTATCGTATGCTAATGGTGACCTTCCCGCAGATGTTCGACGTGTTCAACGGGTTCTACGGAGCGTCATACGGCTCGATCGGGCCGGTAGTATTTGGCGGACCTGTTATTATTACAGCGCCGATCTTTGTCCCGATCCTGGTGCCGATACCCATTATTTATGCTCCGGTACCATTCCCGTTTGCGTTTGGTGGCTCGTACGTATCTAATTACTTTACACCGAACATATACACGAACCAGTTCGCGATTGCTTCGGCAGCGGCCAGTGCGGCAGCCTTTGGCGGAAACGCAGCATCGGCAGCTGCTTCGGCGACAGCAACCGTAGCAGGCGGAGGCGGAGCAGCTGCGGCTGCTGCAGCATCTGCGGCGGCTGGCGGAGCGAGTCCGGGTGGTGTAGCGGCAGCTGCGGCTGCAGCGGCAGCTGCATCAACGGGCGTGGATGCATCGGCAGCGGCCAGTGCAGCAGCTTCAGCTTCAGGCGGTGCCGGCGGAGCATCGGCAGCTGCTTCGGCTGCAGCGGCAGCGGCTACGGCAGCTGGAAATGATCCGGGTGCAACAGCGGCAGCTGCGGCGGCTGCGGCTGCGGCGGCTAACGATGGAGACCCGGTCAAGGCTGCGCAAAATGTGGTACAGACTCAGGATCTTTCGACACCAGGCGCACAACAGGTACTGCAGACGGTTCAGAAGACGAAGCAAGAGGGAGCAAGCCCGAAGGAGTTCACCACCAGGCTGCCGGAGACACTAAAGGCAGTAAGCATACCAAGCGTGACGCCAGGACCTTCGCCGTCAAAAGCAGTCAGTCCGGTTACGAGTCCGTCTAAGATAGCGACTCCAACCGCTGCAGTCAGTCCGAGTAAGGTGGCTTCTCCAGTGGTGAGTCCGACCCAGATAGCGACTCCAAGTGCAATAGTGAGCCCGACCAAGGTTGTAACTCCGTCGGCCATGCCGGCCATTCCGGCTACTCCGACTGCGGCCGCCAGTCCAACCCAGGTGGCCCTCCTGGTTGCGAGTCCAACTCAGATAGCGACCCCAAGTGTGGTTGCAAGCCCGACAAAGGTGGCTTCTCCGGTGGTAAGTCCGTCCATGGTTGTTACACCGGTGACGTTTGCTACTCCGAGTAAAGTAGCATCACCAGTCGTAAGCCCCTCCAGAGTGGTTACACCAGTGACGTTTGCTACTCCGAGTAAAGTAGCATCACCAGTCGTAAGCCCCTCCAGAG
>CAZJRS010000005.1:63371-68224 GCA_964548585.1 uncultured Methanocella sp.
TAAAGTAGCATCACCAGTCGTAAGCCCCTCCAGAGTGGTTACACCAGTGACGTTGGGGGCTCCAACAAAGATAGCATCACCAGTCGTAAGCCCCTCCAGAGTGGTTACACCAGTGACGTTGACTTCCCCCAGCAAAATGCCATTGGTAGCAAGCCCGACTAAGGTAGTTACACCAGTGACGTTTGCTGCTCCGACCAAGATAGCTTCACCAGTGGCGAGCCCGACTAAGGTAGTTAAGCCGGTGACCGTGGCTTCCCCGAGTAAGATGGCGTTGGTAGCAAGCCCGACTAAAGTGGTTACACCAGTGACCATGGCGGCTCCGAGTAAGGTAGCTCAGAGGGAGAACCCGACTAAAGCTGTTACACCAGTAACCATGGCAGCTCCGAGTAAGGTAGCTCAGAAGGAAGGCTCGTCAAAGCTGGCCCCCCAGAATGGCAAAGCAAGTCCGACTACACCAGTCGGACCTACCAAGGCCCCGGGGACAGACTTAGACAGGTCATCCAAGGCGACTAAGGATCTGGCAGCATTGCTCATGCCGACTACTCTGGGTGCCACATTCACGCCGATAACCGCACCTCGCGCGATTAGTACGCCGGCTCTGACGGTCAGACTGGCGATAGCAAAAGGCCTTCATAGTGACATGATTTCAAGAGGGGACTAAAGAATTGATAAAAGTAGACTGGCGGTGGAAATCCCCGGCGTTACCTTTTTTCTTTTTAAAATCTTACGGACTTGTAAAAATTAATTTATAGACAGATTTTGCTGAGGGGTAAGAAGCAAGGAAGGGGCCGCTATGATGAGGCTGGACAGGCCTCTGAGGGTCGACGACTGCACGAATGATCTATAGCCCGAAAATTGCTCTTAAAGATTAATAATTGTTGTAATATTAGCAGATAGCATATTTTAAATACAATACAGTAAAATGAATTACAGATCTACAAGGCTTTGGTCACCTTAATAAAACACAACCATGGGAAGGCATTCACCGTTTTAGATCGAAGCGGGCAACAGATGGGATTTGATCGGATGGGACAATACTGGAAGTTAATCGGAGTAATACTATTCCTGATCGGGATTATCATGGCAGGTTACCATACCTGGAATTTTGTCTCTTACATAATAACAGCAAACGCAAAACAACCGGTAGCGATGGAAGACGGAAGGCTCAGGCTCCCGTTTGCCGACGAGGTGGGAAACCCAATCTATATCAGAAACAACAAAAGCGCTCACGACCCGACATTTGAAGAGCTGGTGCAGTTTCTGCGAGAGGAGGATACCGATCGCATGACCTACAATATCGACTCGTTCAACATGGGCAACTACGTCTCCCGGCTGCACGATAATGCCGAAAGCAAAGGCATCAGGGCCGGTGTCGTGAAATTTTCAGGCGAAACCATAACACCGGACACCTATGCCGGCAATATGTTTCTCATCAAAAATACGGGCACGATCTACGTAGACAGCTCCGGAAGGATAGGTAAAACCGGGAAGGAGAGCATCATTCAGCTTGGCAGAGGTATCAACGATAAGGGAACACTCTACCTGGTTCCGCTCGACCGGGCGGAGGACATCGAGTTTATTCAGCCTGCCAACTCGACTTTGAGAATGATGAACTGGAGGAGCTATGACAAGATTGGCGGAGATCTGGTCAAGTTCGGGACAGTGACCGAATCGTATGTGATCTGGTAAAACAAAAAAAGGATGTATACGAATGGGATATGACATAACCTATCACCCAATCACCAGGGATGAGCTGAACCGATTCATCTTTGACGTGATTAAGAACCCGGGAGTTGCGAATGAAAGAGCTGCACATCTATCGAAAAACCCGGACAAACGGGAAAGGATCAAAACCATATACAGTAAGCTACCGCACCTCAGGAATGCAGTGATATCAGGTGAATATCCGTTTTCCGGCTCATATGCCTACGTCATAGCAGGTATCGCAGGGTATCTACACCCGTACTGGTATGCCAGAGGATCTTGTATCAGCTTCATCTCCGAAAAAGATCAAGGGACCGGGACACTATTTAAAAAATATGCCTTCAAGGGCATGCTGGAGAGCCTGGTCTCGGTAGCACCGGACACCTTTAAAGGGATGTCGGATAAAAGCAAAGGCCTGATCGAAGGTAACTACACAGGAAGTGGCTACATCGACAACAAAAAACTGGCACGACTCAAAGACTCGCTGAACAATGGCACCCAAAGGGAGCTGGTCAGCAGCGCTTTCGACGAAAAAGGGCTGATAGCCATCAACCATGCCATCGATTACGCCATTGCAAACGGTGCGGGATTACTCGAAGCATCTGATATGGTGGTGCCAATATCTAATGAATGCCGATCCGACTATGACAATTTGAGGGCGGACTTTATGGGCACCGATGAGAACCATATAAATTCGAGAGAAATAGAATGAAGATATATTCATAGGAAGAAAAGGCATTACAGATTTATGGCACCAGAAAAGAAAAACCCCTACGAATTCAGGTTGCCTGATGAAGACAGCTGGCTGAAAAAGTACAATGCCCAGATACCCCCGGACACTAAACCGGGATCGAAAGAAAAACCGGCAACGTCGGATAAAAGCGCCCTCGATACCGACCAAGGACAGAAAAAATCGTTCCTGGAAAAAATGGTCGATAAATCCGAGGGTTTAACGGAGGAACTCGAGGAGTACTCTGAGGGTAAGCCAGCATCCACCTTCAAGCAGTTCTGGATCCTGGGAAAAGTGCTGATCTACTTCAGCATTTTGATACTGGTGTTCATCATCACCCTCATTCTGCCGCTAATCGATATCGTCAAATACATCACGTGGTTTGTCGTTGTAAAAATCATCGGCACCCTGCTAAAGATCCATATGGTATACACGATATGCATTTTAGCTTTGCTACTCCTTGCAGGAGCCTATGTCTTAGTCTACAATCCTTACCTGTCACCGGCTCCGGTTACTGACCTGCACCTGAAAAGCCCGGACGGTAAAACGATGCAGATCACTAACAACCGCAGTGCATCTGATGCCACCTATGCGCAGGTGCTTCAGTTTCTTGCGGAAGATGAGACGGACAGTACGCTGGGAAGATATCAGACCACCCGGGTAGCTGCAGCGGTGAAATTGCATGATAACGCGGAGAAGAATGGCATTCGGGCTGGCGTGGCAGAAGTAGGCCTCGATAATATTTATGCAAACTCGTATTGCTGGAATGTCTTCAATACGACAGACCATGGCACCATATATGTCACCGCTTTCCACCCAGTACTTAAAGTGGATAGTGACAGCTTTATCTACATCCCGAAGAGCGGCCAAAGCGAAGGGCAGATCTATTTCATACCGGTTGAGAATGTGGTAAATGTACGGTATGACAGCCTCTCTGAAGATATGGGCAAGACTGCTGTTAGCGGTAAGGTAATCGGAGTCAATGTTATCTGGTAAATAATTTTTGGCTCTTCTCCAAATTTTTCATGGAAAACTGACATTTGCACTATATGGGTCGAGGAACACTAGTTAAATATAAAATTATGTCGATGTTAATATGGGCGTGATCATGAAACCTAAACCCGCCACATCCACATATGAAAAAGAACCGTTTAAAATCGACTCCGAAGTTGAATTTGACTTTCACATTGACCGTGGCATGTACCTCCTGAAGGAGCAAAAGTACAACCAGGCCTCTGACGAGTTCAGGAAACTGATCGAGCTTGACCCGAGTGATGTAGAAGCCCATAGACTGCTTGGGGAGGCACTCTACCGCAATGGTGCATACGAGGAAGCAATAGAAGAATTCGATAAGACCATCGAGCTGCAAGAGGATTACTCTAGTGCCCACTACTGGAAATCGATCGTCTATGCAAAGATGGGGCGGAAGGACGAAAGCAGGCGGGAGTATACAATCGCATACGATAGCGACCCGGAAGATATCGAGCTAATGTACGAGTGGGCAAAAGAAGCCTCTGCCATAGGGATGTACGATGAAGCGATCCGAGCGTACAAAGAGATACTGGAATCCGACCCGGACTACTATGAAGTCAGGATAGACATGGCAAATGCGATGGTCCGGAAAGGGGATGAGTCCGAAGGGTACCTGGAATATGAAGAAGCGAGAGCCCTGGACCCGGATAATCCGATGATCCCGTATACCATAGGCGAATTCCTGCTCTCCATCGGCAGGCTCGACGAGGCGCTGGACGGGTTCATATCCGCGCAGAAGCTTTCGCCGAACGCGCCGGGAGTGTACCAGCGGATCGGGGATGTTCTCCACCGTAAAGGCAGGATTGACGAAGCGATTGTGGAATATAAGAAAGCAATACGACAGAGGCCACACGAGCCAGAGCTACACGCCGGACTGGGGGATCTGTATATTGAGAAGGGGATGAAGGATGACGCAATGAGGGAATATCGGAGGGCGAAGAAGCTGGAGCCAGAGGTCCGGTTGTCGGAGACGGGGGAGAAAATGGTTAGTTCGGCCAGGCGTGAATGAGTAGGTGTTCTATGCTCCGGTTTACGTTATGGCCCCCGTACAGGTTTTTTGGTTCGCTTCAGGATCGTGTGGATAACTTAACTTCTGCCCTTGCTGATGCGGGCGACTCAGCAATACGAACGCTGCGCTGTGCATGTGCACACAGATTTCCAGTATCCCCGTGCCTGGTGTATTAGCGTTTATACAGTGGTGTGAGGCCTTGTATGGGTTTATGGTGTGTATCACAAAAACACAAAATCTTTTTTAGAGGGACACTAAAACTCTAAGGCTCTAGGTATCACGGCTAAATCACTAACCGGACAAAAGCAAGATTTAAGTTAATTAAAAGCACTAACTGCACGGCTATTAAAACACGAACAAGTTCCGCTAAGTGACACG
>CAZJRS010000006.1:0-67949 GCA_964548585.1 uncultured Methanocella sp.
CCGTTGCCGTTCTCCGGGGATCGGACGCCGGTCATCTCGCCGATCTCGATGCGGAAAATGAGTATCTTTGAAAGGACATCGGCCTTCTTCTCGTATTGCATGATTACCCCGGATCTGACCGCCTTCTGGCCCATGATCTCCATGGCTTTCCTGCGCTCCGCAAGGTCGGATACTTCCCGGATCTTTCCCCGGATGAGAATGCTGCGGTAGTCGGTCACCGCTTCGTTATAACGGTCGAGTTCGAAGCACACGTGGGGGTCGCTTCGGGCCAGCCGGGCTTTTCGGCCGGTGGCGGGTGTATGAATATAGATGACACCGTTCAGGTATGCAAAATCGGTGGGTACTACGTACGGGTGATGCTCGTCGTTGAGCCCGATCCTTCCGACACGCTCTTCTTCCAGCATGCGCTCCATCTCGTTGCGGGTCATCTCAGGCAGAAACGTCAAAGTACCGTCCTCACATGCAGCAATAGCCGTGCTTAGTATAGCATAGACTGGTAGCTATTTGAAATCTGCTAAATTAAAAAATGGCACGAGGGGCCAAGCCCCCCGTTTATTTCCCGTTTATACGGAACTTATATCAGCCGGATGGTCTCGAGGTTCATAGGAGACCTGGTCTCGAGCTTGTACTTTTTGTAGATCGAGCTCGCGAGGTCCAGGCACTTGTTTTCGTCGCCGTGGTTGGTGATGATACGCTCTGGCCGTGGGTCCATGCGTTTCACGTACTCCATCAGCTGGCGCCGGTCGGCGTGGCCCGAGAAACCGTCGACGGTAGCGACCTGTAAGTCGATTTTCATGACTTCGGTCTTTCCGTGCGATGTCACGGGGATCTCGTTCCAGCCCTTCTGGAGCCTTCTGCCCAGCGTGCCTTCTGCCTGATAGCCGACGAAGATCAGCGTGTTCCGCTTATCGCTGCCGTAGGTTCTCAGGTATTCCATGACCGGGCCACCGTTCATCATGCCCGACGTGGCCAGTACTATGCATGGCCCCGGGTCCTGCAGGATCTTTTCCCGCTTCTGCGGGGAGTCTACCTGTACGAACGACGGGGAGAGGAACGGATTCTGGCCTTTGTGGAAGATCATGTCCTGCAGCTCCACGTTCAGGTACTCGGGGTACGTGGTGTGGATAGCTGTGGCTTCCCAGATCATGCCGTCGAGGTATACTGGCACGTTGTCGATGTGGCCGCGCCTGATCGCCTCTTCGAGTACGATCATGACTTCCTGGCTTCTGCCAACCGCAAAGGTCGGGATCAGGACTTTGCCACCCCGGGCAAGCGTGGCCTTGATCACCTGCTGAAGCTCGATCTCGGCGTCCCTCAGCGCGGGCTGCATGTCGTGCATGCCGCCGTAGGTAGCCTCCATGATGACAGTTTCGATCCGCGGGAACTTGTTGATCGCCGCATCGAACAGCCTGCTCTTCTCGTACTTGAAGTCGCCTGTGAACGCTACGTTATACAGACCTTCACCTACGTGGAAGTGGGAGATGGCAGAGCCGATGATGTGGCCCGAGTTATAGAAGGTCAGGCGCATATCAGGGGCGATGTCGGTGACATCCCCATAGTTGAGCGTGATGGTATGCTTCAGGGTTTCCCGGATGAGCGCAGAGTCGTATGGCGGTCTCTTGCCCTCACGGTTCGCCACCTCGATGTAGTCGAGCTGTAGCAATCCCATTAGGTCACGGGTCGGCGGAGTCATGTAGACCGGGCCTTCGTAGCCATATTTGTACAGCAGTGGAACCATGCCGACGTGGTCCAGGTGCGCATGAGTAATGACAACAGCGTCCAGATTGGACAGCGGGCTTACTTCCGGCACGTACAGGTAGGGCGTTCCGTTACTCTCGGCACCAGTGTTGACGCCGCAGTCGATGAGGACCTTGGTTTCCGGCGTGCTCAGCAGGAACGAACTTCTGCCGACCTCTTTACACCCTCCCAGTGATGTCACTCTGATCCACTGGTCTTTCGTGGTGACCGGCCTGTGTATTTTCCTGCCGATGGTCTTAAGAATGGCCTTACGCTCATCCTTCACGGTCCGCAGGTACTGCCTGATGTTCTTGACAGTGCTGGACTCGATGGGCGGGGTGCGCACGACTTTTGGCGTCCAGCCGATGTGTTTGGTGATCTCTCGTAGCGTCGAGCCATGCCTGCCAATAACAAGGCCGGGCTTTTCTGCCTCGATGATGACTTCCCCGGTATCCGTGTCGAAGTAAAAGTCACTTAGGCCGGACTCTCCCGGCACGATTTCCTTGATCTTGCCAATGGCTTGCTCTACGTCAAGGAGCATTTTAGGATCGGGCCTGACCACAATCCTCTTCCTCAGGTCTTTCGCCAGCGATCGGATGATGTCACCATTATCTGCAAAAGCTCTGGGTTCGGTTGTGTAAATAACAAGCTCTGGTCCTTCAAACTCCAGGCCGGAGATCGTGATGCCTTTGGGCAGCTTATCAGATATCTTTGCCCTTAACTCGTTTAAAACGTCGTCGATGGTCATCGTTTTTTCTCCTTAGGTCATAATAAAAAAAAGAGATAGTAAGCAAATCAACCGTTAATGACCTGCTTGCTTACCTCTCTCTCGAATATTTCAAATTTCTCAGTAGTAATGACGCAGAACTGCATTCCGTTACCCGAGGCAGAGTCTCTCTTCATGGCTGACTCCAGTGCTCTCGAGGCTAGCTCAACGCCTTCCTCTACGCTCATACCCGGTTTGAACCGGTCTTCCAGTACACCATAAGCAATCGGCGAGCCAGAGCCGGTAGAGACGAACTTCTCCTCCTCGATACGGCCGCCAAGCGGATCTAGCGAATAAACCTTCGGACCTGCTCGATCCACACCGCCGATCAATACCTGAACGTAGTATGGAGCGTAGCGCATCTCGGCCAGGATGTTTGAGAGGAGCATAGACAGCGCGTTGATTGACATACCACCGTGGCGCCTCAGCTCGAACAGCTTGGCTTCGACCTGTAGAACGCGGGCCAGTCTTTGGCCGTCGCCCACAGAGCCTGCAATGGTCATGGCAGCGTTGTCCGTGATACGGTAAATTTTCTGAGCATCTCTGCTCGCGATGAAGTTACCCATCGTAGCCCTGCGCTCGGTCGCTAGGACCACACCCTTGTCGCAGATTATTCCGATGGTAGTAGTGCCTTTATACTGTTTATCTTCCATCAAAACTCCCCTGATAGTGGACACAAAATTAGTCACTTTTTATTATTATTTGTTTATATATAATTCTTTCTCCATTGACATAGCTGGAAACTGTTTTTACCGATTACGCAGTAATAACGGAGAAAAGACTGCTGTACTTATTTACTAAAATACATTCGCAGATTTATATACCTTGCGCTTTCGGAGACTGGTTCGACGGCTGATCGCCCCTGGTCAGCATAGAGTCAAATCATTGTTATTAACGTGAAATAACGGCTGTAGCACGTTAATAACGGCTGATAGGGTTATGGATACGAGAAGCGGATATTTGTGATATGCAGAGCCTTCTGAAGAAGGTCTACGAAGCTAAATGGACATTACTGGGCATTGTTCTGATCGTCTTCCTCATATGGGTCAGCCTGCCGTTTATCAGCCCCATCGTCTTCGCGCTCTTCATGTACTACATCACCCGGCCTGTGAAGAGGAAACTTCAGCCGTATATCAGAAATGATGCACTGCTGGCGCTGGCCTGCCTCCTGCTCCTGACGTTGCCCATGATAGCGCTCATCGCATACCTGATCATCTACGCCACCAGTCAGTTGTTCGCCCTGATTGCACAGCCAGGCATGCCACTGATACCCGGGAGTACCGAATATTTTGCACCGCTGGCCAATCTGCCTCTGAACCTCTCGGAACTTAGGTATCAAGACATGGGAAATACCTTCGGAGACTGGTACGATCAGCTAAAGATCTACTCTGAATCGATCTTCAGCTTAAAAGACCTGCTCATGGCCACTGGCATGACTCTGGCTGACGCGGCTTTCAAAGCGTTGCTGACGTTGATTCTGGTGTTTTTCCTCCTCCTGGACGACGACCGGCTGGTGCGGTGGTTCAAATCAACGTTCCCCGGGCTGATCGAAGAGAGAAATAGCCTCTTTTTAAAGTATGCCGTGGCAGTTGACGAGGACTTTGAGCACATCTTCTTCGGGAACATGCTGAACATTGTGTTTTTCGCGATTATTGCAGCCGTCATTTACTGGCTGCTAGGGTTTTTCGCCCCGGACCCCGCTTTCGTGATACCGGTTCCGCTGCTGCTTGGCCTGCTCAGCGGGATTGCCGCATTGCTGCCGGTGCTGGGCGGATGGGCGATCGACATCCCGATTCTGCTATACGTCCTCGCCCAGTCACTCCTGTCCGGGTCTTTCCAGACTTACTGGTGGTACTGGATATTAATGGCCGTGGTAATTTTCATATTCGTCGAAAACCTGCCTAACTACCTGGTACGCCCGTTCGTATCACACGGCAGTATAGACGTGGGAATGCTGATGCTCGCATACATCATCGGCCCGATACTATTCGGTTTCCCCGGGCTGTTTCTGGGCGCTATGCTGCTGGTGATAATCACACACTATTTTAAGATCGTCGTACCAGGCTTGCAAGCCAACCCTGGGACAGACGAAAGCGACGCTGCCCACAGGCGACGCCGCAGAGATGCTGTATTAAAACGAAGATGGCGACGCTGACCTTCCGATCAGATCAGGTCGGCTTTTGTGTGCCCGTCGTCATCGATCTCCAGTACAGCGGCATTGCCAATCGACGCCGGCCCAGGATTGACTATGAGGGTCTTGCCCATATGGGAGATTCCCTTTGACTCGTGGATGTGCCCGCACACAACGGCTGAGAACTTCGAGGCCATCTCTGCAACTGCCGAGCTTCCCACGTGAATGCCACCCGGGATCTCGTCCAGATGACCCTTTGGAGGCGCATGCGAAACCAGCACGGCAGGGCCGGAGACACTATGTAGTAATCGCTCCAGCTCAGCTTTGATGTGTTCTTCGGAAAGCTCGAACGGTGTGTTGAACGGCGTAGGATTTGAGCCCCCGATACCGATGAACGTGATGCTACCCAGCCGCATCTTGTTCTCGTGCAGGTTTGCATCTTCATCCCGGAGTAGATCGACCATGTCTCTTTTATCGCAGTTGCCCGGCACCGCCAGCACCGGCCTGGGTAACTGCGCCAGAAGAGAGCGGGCCTTTTCGGTCGGACCGAACTGTGTCAAGTCCCCGGCTAAAAGCGTACCATCCACTTTGCCCGCTTTAGACAGGATATTTGGAAGCTTGTCGTACGTATTGTGAAAATCAGTCACCACGAGCAATCTCATGAATGATAATCTCTGTTTATAGAGAAAAAGATGACGACAATTAAATCCGCTGTTGCCAGGAAAATTCACGGTCGAAAGAGTTATTTGTGGTCAGTTATTCTCGACCCACGAGGTATCCTGCTCTTGCTTGACCCGGTCGAGGGCGAGCTCGATGTCGCGGATCACGCCCATGAGGGTAAAGTACTCCCGGGGGCTGATCATCGCCCGCCCGAGGATGCGGCGGATCATGAGAGCAGTCTTGTCTTGTTTATGCTCGGGGTGGCGGATGTTCTCGAGCAGTTCCTCGATGTGCTGATACAGGATTTCCTGCATCTCGCTATCGGCGAGCAGTGCGTCGCCGCCCCGGATTTCCGCAAGCTCATAGAGCACTACAGTGACTGCATGAGAAAGGTTCAATACAGGGTATTCGTCTGACGCCGGAATGGTCATGACTACGTCACAGCGCTCGATGACCTCGTTGGGAAGGCCGTGGTCCTCCTTGCCGAACAACAACGCAACTGTACCCTGCTTATCCTCCAGCATGGATCTGAGCTCGACCGGGCTAAAATATGGCATCCTGCTGTGCTCCCTGGATGAGCTCCCCGGTTTTCCGGTCGTGCCGATCGTGAGGTTTACACCCACAAGCGCTTCTTCCACAGAGTCCACGATGGCAGCGCGTCCCAGCAGGTCCTGGGCATGGGAAGCCATAGCCTTTGCATAGTCCCCCAGCTTACACGGCCGGACCATCACCAGATCGTCGAAGCCGAAGTTCTTCATAGCACGACAGACCGAACCTACGTTGCCCTCAATTGCTGGCTCGACCAGGACTACCCTGATTCGCAGTGGCGTATCGGCGCTCATGGTTTGCCAGGTGTCCCCTTTACCTTACTGATCACCCGAATGTCAGAGATGCAGGTTACCGGGTAGTTACCCGTCGCATCTTTTTCGACCGACTTGACCATATCCCAGATCGTCAGCAATGCCATGCTGACGCCATTCAGCGCCTCCATCTCGACGCCAGTTTTACCGACAGAGCTGACCTCCACAGTAGCCGTGATAGTATCGTCACCCACGGTGAAATCAACGTCGATCCCGGTGATCGGAATCTGGTGACATAGCGGGATCAGGTCCCAGGTGCGCTTGACTGCCAGGACACCGGCCACCCGGGCGGTAGCCAGGACATTGCCCTTTTTTACGTTACCCCCCTTGATCAAAGCCATTGTGTCCTTTGTCAGGCGAATAGTACCCTCCGCCTTCGCGATCCGGAGGACGTCTGCTTTGGCACCCACGTCCACCATCTTAATCTTGTCCCCCTCCACGTGGGTAAAATCCTTATTTGACATTGCTCTGGCTCCTGAAACAACTGATAACTGCCCGTTCTCTCATGCATATATACGCTACGGTTAATTTAGTTTTACTATGGTTGGCAGTAATGGCTATAGATGGTTCCGCCGGTACTCTTTCATCACATAGGGGATACAATAGACCACGTCGGTTGCCAGCAGTCCGTAGCCTTTCTCCCGGAAAGCCATGTCGCCGGCAGCCCCGCTGATGAAAGCCGCGGCAGCCGCTGCTTCGAAGGCCGGGTTCACACAGAACAAGGCTCCGGTGATACCGGCCAGCACGTCACCCGTTCCGCCTACGGTCATGCCAGGATTGCCCGTGCTGTTACGCTTCAGTAGCTTACCGTCGGTGATCACGTCCACCCTGCCTTTTAGCAGCGTGACCACGTTCCTTGACGTAGAAAATGCCCTGGCGGCCTCTGCACCGTCGCCTGTGACTTCTGCACCGCTGATCCGCCGGAATTCCCCCTGGTGAGGGGTGACTATACCTTTTAGCGGCATGTCGGACTGGAGCGCATCGGCATCGATGACCGTTTTGTCGCTCAGCAGCAGAACCTCCCGGATCGCCTGTAGCGTATCGGGGTCATGACCTGCACCCATGCCGATGACTACTACGTCGTGCCGGTTGATCAGCGGCCGCAGCAAATCGACATCGGCGTTCACGATCTTATGCATATCGGTCAGTGGAAACGTGATCAAGTTTGGCGAGTACGAAGCGGCAATATCAGCAACCCGCCGGGGTGCCGCCAGAGTAACGACATCCGCCCCCGTACGCAACGCAGCCATGGCCGACAGTGCTGGCGCCCCCACGTAAGGGCCGCCGCCGATCACAAGTACCCGGCCGCTCTGCCCCTTGTGCGGGAAGTCGCCGCGGGCCTTGACCTTCTGCAGATCCCCGGGTCCGACGAACTCTGAAGCCTGATCAGGTATACCGATGGATACAACCTCGGTATTATAGTGTTCCAGGCCCCTTTTCAAGGCGTGGAAAGTGACGACAAGGTCCGGCTTGACACAGACCTCGCACTTACCAGTATGGCAGTCAAGGCCGCTGGGGATGTCCACCGAGACTTTGATGGCAGGGCTGCCGTTGATCAGGCCGATGGCCCGGGCCGCCAGATCACGGGGCTTGCCGATGCTGCCAGTTCCAAGAATAGCATCGACCACGATATCGCAAGAGTCAAACAGTTCCTGGACCAGCATCTCTGGAGCCTCGATCTCTAAAATATCGACTTTAGCCATGCGCAGCTTGAAGAGGTTCTCGACCGCCGGGCCTTTTTTCACCTCTGAAGCCCTACCCAGTAAGAGGGCTGACACCGGGCAGCCGGCAACAGCGAGATGGCGTGCTGCTACAAAACCGTCTCCGCCGTTGTTGCCTTTGCCGCAGACGACCAGCACCTTCCTGTGACCATAGAGAGCTATGATTAGATCGGCGACCTTTTTTCCGGCGTTCTCCATGAGTGTGCCGTAGCCGACTCCGAAGTAGTCGGCGTTCGCTTCTAACGCCCGCATCTCCTCGACGGTAACATATTGTGTCATTGCCAGTTTCCTCGCAGTACAGATCAATTCAGCACTCGATCAAATAATAGTTGCTGGCATTATCAGCACAAACTGGGATGACCTGTTAGGCCATACATGATTCACAGGATTAATCTGCAACAATTATATAATTATATCGTCAGTACATCTTTACGGATGGATTGGAAATGAGAACGGAAAAAACTGCGAGACTTTGCCGTGTTTGCTGTCGACCGGTGGCAAAGATTGCATGCCTTATGGTTATTTTTCTGATGATGATAATGATGCCCCTCCAGACGTTTGTCGGAACAGCCCTCGCGGCAGAGCAGGACATGAATAGTCAGGTCGTGGAGGCAACTGCACTAAACAGCTCGCTGGAGAACGAATCATATACGATCGGTGTCCAGGCGTACATCTACGGGCTCGCCCCGGTCATCATGCAACGCACAGAGAACAACTTTACAGGTACACCCGGCCCGACCCACGCCCCGGTGAACCAGTTCGGGTGTGTCACCCACCTGGCCACACCGAATGATACGATAATTGTCACACCCAACACCGATACACTCTATTCCAGTGCGTGGCTTGAGCTCGGCAAGGAGCCGATTATCCTCCACGTCCCGGATACAAACGGACGTTATTACGTCATGCAAATCATGGACGCCTATACGAATACCTTTGCCAGCGTAGGGAGACGTACAACCGGCACAGGGGAGGGTAACTATGCGATTGTCGGCCCGGGCTGGAACGGTAATCTCCCGGAAAACACCAAGGAAATCCGATCACCTACAAACACAGTCTGGATCGCAGGCAGGATTCTGGTCAATGGCGAAGAAGATCTGCCCGCTGCAGTCAGCCTCCAAAGTCAGTTTACCCTGACACCGCTGAGCAGATCCGGACAGCCTTCAGGGTCGCCGCTTAACCAGACACTGGCAGACTTTAAAAAATATTCTCCGTCCCCGGACGTACAGGGTCCCCTGAGATTCTACGAGGACCTCCGTGTCGCACTGCTGAATAACCCGCCACCGGAAGGCGAAGCTGCACTGATGGCTACGTTTGACCGGATCGGTCTCCGAAGTAACGATACGCCCTATGGTAAAGACCTGGACCCGGCAGTCAGGGAAGGGCTGATCAGGGCGATCCCCGACGCGGAGCAGATCGTCAAAGAAGCCTGGGCGAATGTCCCGGGCAAGAAGATAAACGGCTGGACCTTTAGCACAGACATCGGCACCTACGGAAACAACTACCTGACAAGGGCGGCAGTTGCGGAAGGAGGCCTGGCGGCTAACCTCCCGCAGGAAGCGGTTTACCCCAAGGCTCAGACCGACAGCGACGGCACACCCCTGAATGGCGGAAGCAGATACATGATGCACTTCGCCCAGGGTAATTTCCCCCCGGTCAACGCGTTCTGGTCTGTGACTACATATAATGCGTCGACCTACATGCTGGTACCAAACCCAATTTCAAGGTATGCCATAGGAGACAGGACCCCGGGACTTCAGTATAACCCGGACGGATCGCTGGACATCTACATCCAGCACGACGCCCCGGAAGGAAAGGAGTCAAACTGGCTCCCGACGCCCGAGGACCACTTCTACCTGATCCTGCGGATGTACCAGCCCAAGCAAGAAGTGCTGGACGGGTCGTATCAGATACCGCCAGTGCGTAAAACCTGATGGCTTTCCGAGGCTGGATGGTGCCGGCAGTCCGACGTTTTCCGATTAGGTCTGCCGGGTACACCGGAGCACGACCAGCATCTCGAAAGGCACTTTTTCCTTGCTGACAACTTCTACCCAAAAGCCATGCTTCATGTATAATTCGATCACAGCGTCAATATCGGTCAGAGATGAGAACACTGTGAGCACCCTTCCACCCACTGGCAATATCCGACTTACCTCTGCCAGGAATTGACGAATGACATCCCGACCGTCAGGGCCGCCATCGAAAGCCCGGTTGAGCCAGCTATTAAGCTGCTCATCCGGGGCGGTCGGGAGATAGGGCGGGTTGAAAATAATAACGTCAAAGGTACCGCAAATGCCATTAAATAGGTCGGTACGGACGACGTTGACACCATTTTGCCGGGCATTTTCACAAGCGGCGGGATTAATATCTGTCGCCACAACGCCAGTGATCTCTTTCACGAAAAACGATATGATGCCGGAACCGGTGCCAACTTCCAGCACCCGCTCCCCCGGCTTTACCTCAGCCAGCGTCGCCTCGACCAGCAGGAAAGAATCGTCACCCGGATCATAGACGCCTTCCAGTAACTCGAATTCCCTGTCACGGTATATCCGGATCGTCATAGTTTTGCCAGCCGCGATACTTCGTTGGCCAGAAGTGCAAACTCGTCAGGTGCAACCTGTTCCGCACGTCTGTCAAGGATATCCTGGGGTAAACTAGCGACAATCTCCTGCAGGTCATTCAGGCCCATCATGTGGGCACCGTTCAGGAGCGCTTTACGTAGCTTTTTTCGGCGCCCGGAAAACGCAGCCGTTACCAGCCTCATGAACAGGTCCTCGTCTGCTACCGTATAGCTGGCAGGCCTCGGAGTCAGTCGGACAACCGTGGATTCCACCTCCGGAGGAGGGTTAAACGCCCGCCGGGACACGTTGAATAACAGTCGCACGTCCGCGAAGTGCTGCACGGTCACCGAGAGCCGGGAATAATCTTCCTCGCCCACCTTCGCCGTCATCCGCTGCGCGAACTCCCGCTGGTACATCAGGATAGCGAACGTAAAAGGCTGCCGCAGCAGCTTGAAGGTCACTTCTGAAGATATCGAGTAGGGCAGATTCGCCACGACCTTAGCGAACCCGGGAAAATCCACTTTGAGCGCATTACCCGGAATGATCGTAACATTAGAGCCTTTAAAATCGGCTTCGAGCGCCTCAACAAAGCGTCGATCTGTCTCAATGGCGTAGACGTGACGTGCCTTCCGGGAGAGTAGCCGGGTCAGGTTGCCCGGGCCAGCCCCGATCTCTAGCACATCCTCGTCAGCCGAGATGGAACCTGCATCCACGATCCGCTGTAGCACAGCCTGATCCATTAAAAAGTGCTGGTCTTTCCGCTTATCGGGGGCGAGGTCCATGTATTAGTACTCCATTTTCAAAAAATGATAGGGTTAATCCCCACCCATTCTAAAACTGCGAATGTCCTTTGCGCTATTATTTAGCGAACATCCGGTACTTGATAGCCTCGTCCTTGATCTCTTCCTCAATGCGGCGGGCGATCAGCTTATCCGGGTGGTGCAGGCCTTTGACCCGCTCTTCCAGCTCTTTAAAGCTCTTGAACTTGCCCTTCTTGCGCTCATCGATCAGCGCCCACATCATCTTCTTTCCGATACCCGGAAGCAGTTCCAGCATGTGAAGCCTGGTCGTAATCGGCTGAGCTATGTTGAAGAACTCTACGTACTTAGCCTCATTTTCCTTCACGATCTTCTCGATCATGAAGGGTAGTTCAAGTTTTGAGCCCGGAGAGAGCTCTTCGAACCTGAGTCTCTTCTCAACTCGCTTGACCACGTCGCGCTCACCTTTGCCGACAAAGACCTTGTTCTCGATCTCTATCTTAGCGCCATCTTTCATGACCAGCTCTAGAAGTATAAAGTACTCTATGCCAAGCGCCTGAACCAGCGGCTCACGAAGATGGAGAGGCCTGGTATCCGTCCCATGGCCCGTGGGCATGAAATCAAGTATGTATGCGTACTGCTCTTTGATGTCTGTCGAGTGGGTCATGGTCATCAATAGTTCACCCTGATTGGTACTAATTATAATCGTATATTGCTATATGATAAAATAAAGTATCGCTTAGATATATTTTGCTACTATATCTAAGATTGCTACCAGCTCGGCATCGCTCAGGGTGAAACGCTCTTTTGCATAAATAGACCTGAGCTCGTCCCGGCTACCGGGGCACAGGTTGGCGATTTTGATCGCGATGTCGAGCTTCATCTTCTCAAGGGTAAGAAGCTCGTTGACCATGACCCGGGACGCCTTGCCGTCGAGTTTGGAGAACGCGTTGGCATGCTCCACAGCCCGCTTCTGTTCGTAGCGGAGCTCCACGCCGACTTTTTCACGCTCATCCTTAATATGGTTGAGCATGTCCCGGACTTCCGGGAGTGTGAGCAACTCTTCGCTTATTACCTTCTTGATGATCATTACGATCCCTGCTTATGCGTTGTTCTTCTGAGGCTTCAGGTGCTGGGACCTGGCAATGACAGTCTTCGCTTTGCCACCGTCATAGATACCAACGAACCATGCACGGCCCGCCTTGCCCATGATTTCGCCGGTGATGCCCTGGAACCTACGGTAGGGCATGCCCTTGTGAACACTCGGGTCGATATCGATGTGGACCTTCTGTCCGACCTCAAAATCCTGAACAGCCTTGCTGACAGGTGAGAAGCCCCTTGCCCTGAGGTCCTTGTTGAACTTGTGTCTTGTCTTTAATCTATCGCCATGTGATCTTGCCATGATAATCCTCCTTCAACCTTTGTGACATCGAGTGTCTGAACTTTGACCGGTTGTCCGAGCAGCGCCGACAGCGATGGTCGTGTTCTGCCGTTGTCACCGGAAACAAGCTCTTTCACATATAGCCCGCCTTCGCAGCGGACTGTAATGGTGAAATACTTTTCTTCAGCGTTAAACTCTATAAGCTCGATCTCGTAGACGTGTCGCTTGCGATCCAGATCGGCACGGCGATGTGCGACCCGTTCCGGCGTACGTTGAAGTATCTCCGAGTTAGATAGAGCAACTAACGAAGATTTAAGTGTTTCTATTGAAATATCCTCTTTGTATATAACTTTAAGCCCGTATACCTTGTTAACCTTCATCGACTTGACCTCTTCGACCGAACTCTTGCCGACATATACGAGGTCAGAAACTTTTACTTTTGTCTCTGCAAAGGCATTGATTTGCTCCTTCAGCACGCTCAGGTCAACACGGCGCACGTGTGGCTCCATCACTTCCATGACGAAGGGGCGGCCCTCACCCAGCATCACAGCGTCAATATCCTCCCGGCCTGCGCCATGGAGTACACCGTCATGGGCCCGGAAGGCCTCTATGACCTTATGGCTTATTAGCTCTTCGACCGATGCGGAATACATCTTACCAGTGTTCTTGCACCGCTCGCAGCCCTTACCCCCGCACTCGCGGCAAGGCCACCGGGTCTGAGGTATGTCCCTGACATATTTGTTGTAGCGGCCATAGATAAACAGTGAGTTGACTTTTAGTTTCACCTTCTCGTCAGCGAGATAGACCGTAAACAGCACATCGGGGCGCTTGAAGTTGACCTCTTTACCGGTCACAGTGGAGATGAGCTTGCCAACTTCCCGGTTTAGCTCGGATTTCAGCGGCTCGGCGTTGGCGATGCCGCACTCCGCCCAGAGGACTTCTTCCTTTTCGGACATGATCGGCGGTACCTTGGTGCCGACCAGTACGGAGTCGTACTCGTAATCCTGTACAGTTTCGACAGCCTTGTTTGCGTACTCCTGAAGCTTGCCCGGGTGCTGGAACAGGCCTCTGCATAGCCAGCACTCCTCTTCCTCGCCACCGACGAGCTTTCTCGCCTGCGGGAGGGTGGGCGCCAGCTCTTTCTGGAGATCAGTATCGCTGCTCGATGCAGCTTCCATGGACAGGGTGAGTTTGATCGCATTGCCTCGCTGGGCATTGGTCAGCCCGGTGGAAAGCTTGCCGAACTGCCGCCCCATGCAGGCGTCGCAGATCGGGCCTTCTTTGAGGATGCGTTTTGCTGTTTCGATTATTGTCATAGTGCCGGGTTCAATGATGTACTTATATCTTTTAAACCTTTCTCGAGATAGTTTAAATGAAATATGAAATACGTTTAAGTATGTCTGATACATTTAATTAAATGTGATATTAAATGGAATCTTCATCTAGTAAGGTATCAAGTCAGAATCAGATTACACTGCCAGGTGATGTCCGAAAGAAGCTTGGAGTTCAGCCAGGCGATAAGGTCGTCTTCATTGAAGAGAATGACCGGATTGTCATCAGGAGCCTGAATGACATGATCTATGAAATGGTGGAAGGCTTTAAAGATCTGGATAAAACAGATAAAGATTTTAGAAAAGGGTTCAACCGAATGTTCAGGGAAGGCGTAGAATAATGGATATTTGCCTGGACACTAATGCCTTTAGTAGTGGTCCGGAATTTTTTATCTGGATGGTAAAAAGAAACGTAAAAAGCTACATTTCCGCTCATGCGTTCATGGAGCTTTCGTATTATGAGATGAGAAGAGCGAACGGATCAATGATCCATTTCATGAATACCATAAACGGGCTGGGCGTGGAGATCGTCCCGTTTGACAGGACTCAGGCCTTGATCGCTGCAAAAAATGCATTATTAAAGTACGACCTGTCGAACAATGCTGTAGATTATGCCATCGGCGCTTACGCATGCAAAAGAAAGATTCCGATGGTCACTAACAACAAAAAACATTTCCCGTGGCTCGAAGAGGTTTATACGCCCGCAGAGCTCATGGAAAAGTACACCTGAAAATTCTTTCAGGCCTTTCTCGTTAAAGAACTGAGTGTATTTCTTGTCGGTGCCGCTGTTGTGGCCTGTTACCGAGCCGTTCATATTGTCCGATTGCCTGCAATGACAATATCATCACACATAGACACATTTAAATACGTAAAAGTATCAATGTATGATCAAACATGCGAATCAGGAGCAACGATATGAACCTGTTTAAAAAGTGCTGTGACAATCCAGAAGGTGACGATGCAGCCCGTATGCTCACGGAAGAGCACGTCAAAAGACAGACTATGTTTATGAAAGCCCTGGCTGATCCGGCCAGGATCAGGATTGTCTACGCCCTGAAAAACAAGGAACTGTGCGCCTGTGAGATCATGGTACTGCTGGGAATGCCCCAGACCATGGTCTCCCATCACTGCAAGATATTGAAGATCGCCGGGATAGTGGCTGATCGCAAGTCGGGCAAATGGGTATACTATACCCTGGCCGATCGTAAAGCCCTTGAGATGCTAGAAACTATCGACGTGTGAGGTTATCCCATGGAAGTAAAGCAGATAGTGAGTGAACTGACCTGGAAAGACCGCCTGGACCACTTTTTGGCCCGGTGGTCCTGGAAACGGAATGCTCATGTGGTAGAGCCGGGGCTGTATGCCCTGGGCAAGCCGACTAAAGAGTCGCCGGTCTTCGTGACAGCGAACTATACGCTAAGCTTCGATGCCTTGCGCTCCGCGCTGAAAGGCATCGACTGCTATATTCTGGTCATAAATACATACGGTATCAACGTATGGTGTGCCGCGGGCAAGGGCACTTTCGGCACTGACGAGCTGGTGAACCGGATAGAGTTAACCGGCCTGGCAAATGTCGTCACCCATAAAAAACTCATCCTGCCACAGCTAGGTGCACCCGGAGTCAACGCTTTCGAGGTGACAAAACGCTCAGGTTTTAAAGTCGAGTACGGGCCGGTCCGGGCAGAGGATTTGCCAGCATACCTGAAAGCCGGTGAGGCAACCCCGGAGATGCGACGGGTTAAGTTCCCGGTGCTGGACCGCATAGTATTGATTCCGGTGGAACTGATCTCATTTATCATCCCGGGGATCTTGATCGCGATAGCAGGCTTCCTCACCGGAGGCCTGGTATCGGCGCTGGCGGCAGTAACGGCAATCATGGCAGGCATCATCCTGTTCCCAATCCTGCTCCCATACCTGCCCACGAAGGACTATAGCACGAAGGGACTGTTCCTGGGACTGCTGCTGGCGCTCCCGTTTGCAGCATACACATATCTTAGCCACGCCCCTGTAATGGTGTGGACTTATGCATCCATGCTGACCTTCCTGCTGATCATGCCCCCGATCACAGCCTACCTGGCGTTGAACTTCACAGGGGCTACACCATACCCGTCCCGGACAGGCGTCCGGAAAGAGATATACAGGTATATCCCGGTCATGGCGGTAATGGCGGCGCTCGGCGTCGTAATCCTGGCGGCCACAGTAGCTCTTAGCTTGCTGAAGGTGATCTGATGTTTAACTCCTACAAAGTAAACACCCTGGAGTTTTTCCCGGAAAAGTGCGTCGGCTGTGGCATGTGCTGGAACGTTTGTCCCCATGCCGTCTTCGGACAGGAGGAACGAAAAAGCGTTAATCTGTTGATGAAAGCCAGGTCCGTGGCAAAGCTCGAGCGAAAAGAAGCCTGTATGGAGTGCGGCGCATGCCAGCTCAACTGCCCGTCCGGGGCCATCAAAGTCCAGAGCGGCGTCGGCTGTGCCGCCGCCATGATCCAGGCAGCGCTAACCGGCGGACCCGAGACCTGTGGAGATGGCTGCTGTGGGTCAGGACCGGTGTCCGACTCTTCCTGTGGATGTGGGGAGAAAAAATAATAGCAGAGAATCTTTTTTAATTTTTAATCTGATCTGTGAAGGCGCTCCGTGTATTCGGAATCCTCACCCATAAGGGCCAGCGTATCTTCTCCATCCTCAAACCAGTATACGAAGACCTCATCAGTCCCAGCCACATTCCTGGATGCTGGAGTCTTGTCACCGGCAAACGGGTAAAAGCTTTCCTTTTTATCGTAGAGGAAGAGCTTGTCGCCGCTCACCCGGTATTTACCCCGGACTTCAACCATGCCCTTTATAATCGTGCCAGAGCCGATGATCCGGTACAGATAGGTGCCATCACTGTTAAAACGGTAAGCCTGACCAGAGTATGCATCCCCTACAAAGTTGCCAGCCGAGTCCACGATATTACCCATTGTACCTATATCTCCCCACGCCCCCACAAGATCGCTGTCGATGTCCGGCTCATCACCGGGCCCCGAATAGGTGCCGGGATTGGACGGCCCGACAGGATCTGTCGGCAGACAACAGCCACAGCAGCCGCTCACCAGCAGCGCTCCAATAACAAGAATAGAAGCAATGATTACTTTACCACTCAACAATAAACCCCGATCAGGAGTTTAATTCAAAGGATAATAAACCATTCGATAACTGCGTTGTTACTTCAGCTTGCCTGTAGACAGATAAGCCTGTACTGATTCTTAAAACAAAAAATGATAGTTTTTCTCTTTATTTATTCTTCCTTGATCACATAGGTATTCAGGAGCAGGTCGTAGATGCCCTGCTTTTTATCGCTGAACAGGATGAACAGCGAGCCGATCCAGAAGAAGTTGTTCAGTATGTTCTTGAGGATGGTACGCAGAAATGCAGTAACCAGTGAAATGCGGTTGCCATTCGCATCAACGACTTTGAGCTTGAGCAAGATTTTTCCGGGCGTACCCATGTACTTCGAGCTCTCGAACCAGGCGAAGTAGAGTATCATCACCAGGGCCATGATCAGTACAATGATCAGCATCAGTAACAAAGCCATCAACATGAACAGCATATTCGGATTGTCAGACATGCCCATGAAGATCACTGTGAAGTACAAGATCATGACAGGTACCAGGAAGATACCAGAGATGATGCTGAGGATGAACCAATCGATTATGTATGCGACTAAGCGAATCAGGAAACCGGCGTACTCAGGGGTTTCGTACTCGGGTGTCACCGGATCGAAACTTGTGTCATGGGGACTGATAGTTCTCAATTAACCACCTTTTTATTACAGGCAAAACATTGTATTAATAATTATTCCCTTGTTATACAACAGGTTGTAGAACTCAGAATCCCTAAGGTCATTCAGTGATCGGAGCTAAGGGAAAATAGCGGCCTTCAGCCGCTTTTATTAAGATCCGGACGCAGGTCAGTCTCCCAGTTGACCATGACAATACAGTGGTCGGCATGGTACAGTTTCTTGCCGAGGCTCACTCGTTTAGCCCCCCTGGCCTCCAGTACTGCCTCTTCTTCGGGAGTCAGGTTCTGGTGGTCGCTCAGCACGAACGTCTCATTACCGGTGAGCGGCACATTTCTGATGTCCTCGCCATCCTCGTGCAGGTAGACCAGGTTATCCAGACCGCCGATCACATCCGCGAACGATCGCTTAGAGATATACACCCCGGGCGTCGCCTCTGCCTCGCCCACCGGTGACACGCCCTTCTCCAGCGCCTTCTTGATCAAGGCAGCCGGACTGCGCTCATCCGGGCTCAGGTAGCGCACGTGCTCGCCGCTGAATTTTATAGTGATTGGTGGGCTTGGCTCGCCGAGAAGAACGGCGAATATCTCCACGTCCCGCCGCAGGTCATGCGATAAGAATAACGATGCGTTGATACATCGGGCAATAATATCCATCCGGCCGGCTCCGCCGGGCAAATCATTCAGAGTAAATTTAGGGGTTGTAACGGCTTTATGGCCTACGACTACGAACCTGCGCATGGTGGATACTTAGATTAAAGGCTATTAATCATTACGCATAAAAAACTAACAGCAAAGGCTTAAAAGTTCACAGAATAAAAAAAGAACGGGTTTACTTCATCCCCATCTGCTTCATCATCTTCTGCATATTCATCTTGCCACCAGGGCCTCCGCCGCCTTTCATGCCCTTCATGGCCTTCTGCATCAGCTTATGATACTTCAAAAGTTCCCGGACGTCTTCAGGAGGCTTGCCCGCGCCGCGGGAGATGCGGGAGATGCGGCTGCTGCCGATAAGCTTGGGATCTTCCCGTTCTGCGGTTGTCATGGAGTCCATGAGCACCTTGTATCCCTTTAGCTTGTCCTGGGTCATCTTGTACATGTCATCGGTGATGTTTCCACCCATGCCGCCGAGGGGCAGCATCGACATGATCTGCTTCAGCGGGCCCATCTTGTTGATGGCCTCGAGCTGGTCATACATGTCGTTCAGGGTTAACCTGCCCTGCATCATCTTTTCGACGTTGACGTCGTCTTTCATCAGGACTTCGTTAGCCCGCTCTACCAGTGCTTTCAGGTCGCCCATGCCGAGCAGCCGAGAGATAAAACCGTCGGGATCGAAGCGCTCGAGGTCGTCGGGCGTTTCACCTACGCCGATAAAGGCGATGGAGGTATTAGTGTCAGATACTGCCGACAGCGCACCGCCACCTTTTGCAGTACCGTCGAGCTTGGTGATGACCACGCCGGTGATGCCGATCGCATCGTTGAAAGCCTTGGCTTGCTCGCTGGCCTGCTGACCGATGGCTGCATCCAGTACCAGCAGCTTGTGATCGAAGTGCGTCAACCCGTAGATATCCTTCATTTCCTGGATGAGGTCGGTTTCCAGAGCGTGCCGGCCTGCCGTATCTACGATCTTGATATCGTACTTCGCCATCTCCTTCAGACCGTTTCGGACGATGGCTACGGCATCCTTGTTTTCGCTTTCGCCGTAGAACGCTACTCCGAGCTTATCGCAGAGTTGCTTCAGCTGGTCGTATGCGCCTGGCCGGTACGTATCTGCGCAGATGACGGCCGGCTTGAGGCCTTTTCGTGCGAAGTACCGGGCGATCTTGGAGGTAGTGGTCGTCTTACCGGAGCCTTGTAAGCCCACCATCATGATCGTCTGGGACTGAAGAGCGACTGGCGTAGCCTTGCCCACGATGTTGACCAGTTCAGTATATACTATTCGCAGCACGTGCTCCTTCGAATTCATACCTGCGGGAGGGGCTTCGGTAAGAGCCCTGTGCTTGATCTGGTTGGACAGCTTCATCACGAGCCGGACATTCACGTCTGCCTGAATCAAGGCCCGCTGAATGTCCTTCACCACTTCGTCGATGACTTCCTTGTCGATCTTGCCCGAATTGGCGATCTTCTTGAGCGCGTCCTTCAACGAGGTGCCGAGGTTATCTAGTACCATAATCGGTCTCCGGTATTCTCCGTATTTACATCGTATAAAACGGCCGGATGCATATAAACATTGTGTATCGCTCTCCGGGCGATATAGTATATATAATACACCATATATTTTATTTGCGCATGGAAAAGAGCAAATTGTTTATGTAGAGCAGGGACTCTTTAATCAACGGGATTGGATTATGCGTTGCATGATGTGTGAATGCAAATATAGCGAAGACCATGGAGAAATCCTGGCCGGTTTTTGCAGTGATGAGTGCAGGAATGTTTACGCGCACATTTATGGGTTCGAGGAGTTGAGTAAGCCACAGGTTCTGTGCTGACGACTGAGGTCGTCAGAGAGTTGAGGGCGAAAAGCGAGTCCTGATAATGATTAGTTGCTTGATCAGTTCATTTTAAACTTCTGTATTAACAAAATACTACTTAAAATTTTTTCGGTCATCACAAAAAGTATAAATAATATGTATTCATATGAGCAGTTGTTCATATGTTCAACCATTCTAATGAACTGATCGGCCGAGCACGTGGCCCACGGGTGATACGATGAGTGAGCTTAAGGTTTTCACGGATACATGTAGCTGCTGCACAAGCGAACACGTGCAGGATCACAGTGAACTGCGCCACGACAGGCTCCGTGTAACAGGTATGGACTGTACGGACTGCGCCGCAAAGCTGGTCAAAGCCATAGAATCCCACCCGGGAATAACCCGGGTCAATCTGAACTTCAATGCCGGAGTAATGACCATAGATCACAAAGCCAGCCTGGGTGATATTATCAGCATCATTAAAAACAACGGCTACGAGGCATCGCCGGACGGCATACAGGTACATGTATACCAGATCGAAGGGCTTGACTGCGCCGACTGTGCAGCCAAGCTGGAGAAGTACGTCTCGGAGATGCCGGGCGTATCCCGGGCGACACTCAACTTTTCCACCGCCCGGCTTACTGTTGAGCATTCCTCCCCGGCAGCCGAGATTGAAAAAGCGATCTCGGGAATGGGTTATACCTACACCCTACAGGGCAACAGCGGCCATGAGGAGGCATTCTATAAAAAGTACCGGAGGCTCATATCCGCGGCAGTGTCCAGCATCGGCCTGGCTGCGGGCATGGCTTCGGCATTCATCGGCCTGCCATGGTATATACCGCTACTGTGCTATGCGTTCTCAATTATCACCGGAGGCTTCTACATTTTCAGGAGCGCGATCTATTCGCTGCGTTCTCTGACTCCGGATATGAACCTGCTGATGACACTGGCGGTAGCTGGTGCCATCCTGATCAACCAGTGGGAAGAAGGAGCGGCCGTAATCTTCCTGTTTTCGGTAGGCTACGCACTCCAGTCCTATACGCTGGACCGGACCCGCAACTCGATCAAGTCACTGATCAACCTTGCGCCGGCGGAAGCGGCAGTACTCCGAAGCGGCACAGAGCTCAAGGTTCCGGTGCGATCAATCACACCGGGTGACATACTGATCATCCGGCCGGGCGAACGCATAGCCATGGACGGCGTGGTTACCGACGGTATTTCATCAGTCAACCAGGCACCCATAACCGGAGAATCGATCCCGGTCGAGAAAAAGAAGGGGAGCCCGGTGTATGCGGGCACCATGAATGAGCGGGGCACGCTGGAAGTAGAGGTGACCAAAACCTTCGAGGATAATACGCTGTCAAAAATCATCCACATGGTTGAAGAAGCGCAGAGCCGTAAAGCCCCGACACAGGAGTTCGTGGACCGCTTCGCGAAGTACTATACGCCGGCAGTGATCATAGCCGCCGTTGCCATTGCCGCAATTCCGCCACTGCTGGGCCAGCCGTTCGAGACATGGTTCTACAGGGCACTGGTGTTGCTGGTCATCGCCTGCCCCTGCGCACTGGTCATATCGACGCCCGTATCCATCGTCGCTGCTATCGGCAACGCTTCCCGCCACGGCATATTGATCAAGGGTGGTACATACCTGGAAGAATGCAGCCGGATCAACGCGATCGCGTTTGATAAAACAGGCACACTCACCCAGGGCCGGCCGGAAGTCACGGACGTTGTCACGTATGGCTACTCCAGAGAAGAAGCCATCCATATTGCTGCAGCCCTGGAGGACCGATCGGAACATCCGCTGGCAGCAGCGATCATGCGTGCCAACGGCAAAAACGGGGTGCTGAAAGTGGAGGCGTTTGAGTCAGTCCCGGGTTCCGGCGTCCGGGCGTCGGTCAACGGCATGAAATACAGCATAGGTAGCGCCCGCATGTTCGACCGCCTGGGCGACGACGTGCGCAGAGACATCTCACGCTTCGAAGAAGAGGGAAAGACCCCGATTATTATGGGCGGACCCCAGGGAACCATAGCAATCTTTGCGATCATGGACCAGATACGGCAAGAGAGCGCAGGCGCATTACAATCGCTGCACGACGCTAAGGTCCAGCATCTGGTCATGCTGACGGGAGATGGCGAACAGGCTGCAAAAGCCATAGCCAGCCAGACAGGCGTGGATGAGTACTACGCAGGGTTGCTACCGGAAGCTAAAGTAACCCAGATCACCCGACTCAAGGAAAAGTACGGACATGTGGCCATGGTAGGTGACGGTGTCAACGATGCACCGGCGCTGGCCGAAGCCTCCATCGGCATCGCGATGGGTGCCACAGGCTCGGATACCGCTATCGAAACCGCAGATATCGCCCTGATGTCCAACGATCTCACCCGCCTGGCATATCTAGTCAAGCTCGGCCGCAGGATGATGCGCGTCATCATGGAAAACGTGACGTTCTCACTCGCAGTGAAAGCGTTGTTCATAGGCCTCACCCTGCTCGGGTTCGCCAACCTCTGGATGGCCGTCTTCGCCGACACCGGAGCGGCCATCATCGTCATCCTCAACGGGATGAGATTGCTCCGTTAAAATGCTCGGCGCCCCGGGCGCCTAGGTTTTTATATCTTAAATTTAAATATTAAATGAGCCATATGGACGTTTTTAAGGCCATCGAGACCCGGAGGAGCATTCGGAAGTACAAGGATATGCCGGTCCCTGACGACTTGCTGAAGCGGATACTGGAAGCGGCGAGACAGGCACCATCCGCATCGAACCGGCAGCCCTGGGCAATGGTGGTCGTCCGGGACAAGGAACAAAAGCGGCTGGTAGCCAAAGCCTGTACCAATATGGACCACGTGGCGCACTGTGCAGCGTTCATCGCATGCATTGCCGAGCCGATCCACAAGTGGTACAAGCTTGACGTGGCGATCGCCCTGGAGAACCTCTCGCTGGCTGCCTGGGATGCGGGCATTGGCTCTTGCTGGATCGGTTACTTTGAAGAAGATCTCATAAAGTCCGTTCTCCACATACCACATGATAGAGTAGTCGTCGCCTGCATGACACTGGGCTACCCGGATGAGACACCGGAAGCCCGGCCGAGAAAAGAGTTTTCGGACCTGATATACTGGGAAAAGTATAGCCCGAGATCAGGCTCTCCGGACCTCTAAGCTTTTTTTAATATTCACGCCCCTCAGACCTAATGATATAGAAAGTTCAAATAGATGAAAAACATACTGTCGGGAGAGCCGGAGATACTTGTTGTCTCCCGTTCTGGTGAACTATGCCAAGTGCAATTTTAATTAAAAGGATCGACCCGTATAACCGGGATCAAAATTTAGACGAGCTGGAGGAGCTGACCCAATCGGCGGGCTATGAAGTGCTGGATAAACTAACCCAGGTGCGTCTCCCGGATAATGCCTATTGCATCGGTAAGGGAAAGGCCCAAGAGTTTGCCGATATCATTGCGGTTAAAAAACCAGATAAAGTCATTATCGATGAACAGATAAATGCGGTACAGAAATACAATCTCGCCAAGCTTTTCAAAGTTGAAGTCATCGATCGTTTTAACTTAATCTTAGAAATTTTCGCACAGCGTGCCCGTACCCGGGAGTCAAGGCTTCAGGTGGACCTGGCAAACCTGATCTATGAGCGTCCGCTGGCACGCATGAAGGTTAAGCTGGCGACAAGGGGCGAGCAGCCGGGTTTTAAAGGTCTGGGCCAGTACCAGGCGGATATTTACGAGAGCGAGATCACGGGCAGAATTGCCAAGATCAATAGCGAGTTGGAAATTATCCGGAAACGGCAGGACCAGACGAGGTCACAGCGCAAGGAACACGGCTTTGACATGGTCGCGCTGGCGGGCTATACCAACGCGGGTAAAAGCACGCTGATGAATGCGCTGGTGGGCGAGTCGGTTGTGGCTAAAGACCAGTTGTTCACCACGCTGATGCCGACCACCAGGCGGCTGGATGCGGGACGCAGGAAAGTCCTGCTCACCGATACGGTCGGTTTCATCAAGGACCTGCCCCACTTTATGGTGGAGGCGTTCCGTTCGACGCTCGAAGAGATCTACCAGGCCGATCTGATCATACTGGTCGTGGACGCAAGCGAGCCTCCCGAAACCGTGATCGAGAAGCTGACCACCTGCCACGACACGCTCTGGGGCAAGATCGGCCCGATACCAGTGATCACCGCGTTGAACAAATGTGATAAGATGGGTATGCAGGCGCTTGAAGTGACGCAGGCAGCTATCGGAAATCTGGCCCCTAACCCGGTGCCCATCTCGGCAAAGACGGGTGATGGCCTGGAAGAGCTCCGGGCAACGGTAGAATGGTTCCTGCCGAAATGGACGTCGGCAGATGTCACGCTTCCGCATACGGAGGAAGGTTTATCTTTGCTGTCACAGCTCTACGAAGATGCCATCGTCAGAGAAGTGGAGTACGGGACAGGCATCGATGGCCCGTGTATCCGCGTATCCGTGGAAGCGAGGGAGAGCGTACTAAGCCGGTTGTCGGAGAGGACGCAGAAAGGCGCATGTCCGTAAGATCGGCATACATAGGCGCATGCTTATTAATCTATTAATAAGCAAAAGATAATTATATCAAAAGTAAAATAGGGTATGTCATGCATCCTGCCGAACACGAGCCAGAATTTCTTAACCATAATACTATTCAAGACTTCATTAAGCTGAGCAAGCTATTATCCGACCACAAGTACACGGTGTTGAAGCCGAACGCCATTGATATGGTGGCCGTTTTGCTGCTGGCCGCAGCGATAAATGAAGAGCTGTTCTTCGACGTGGTCGTGTGGGGCGAGCATACCCGCCTTGCTTCGAAAGCCACGTTTTCCCGTCGAAAAGATTTCCTGGAGAATCTCGGCGTCATTTACGAGGAAAACGTGCGGGCGCCCTTTGGCAGGCCCCGGATCCGCCTCAAGCTAAACGACGAAAAATTCAAGGAATACTTCAAAATCTGCGAAGATGTCATCGAGCATAAAAACTAGGCTGGAAAGGCAGATATAATCGCTGCGCGCTAAAGTACGTACCATGAAGATCAGCGTAGTTGGCGCCGGCGCTCTCGGCACATTTTATAGCGCTATGCTGGCAGCATCGGGGCAAGACGTTACACTGGTTTGCCGGCCGACTGACCGGGATGTGCTCGAAAGAGGTATCCAGGTTACCGGGGCGCTGCTTGTCGAGGCTAGGCCGAAGATCTCGACCACGCCGGTATTATCTGATCTGGTTTTTGTCACTGTGAAGGCATACGACGTAGCGGCTGCGGTCAACGACCTCACGCTCAACCCGGGCACGCTGGTTGTCATTGTAAGCAACGGGATCGGGAATGATGAAGTAGCCGGTGCCGTGATCGGCACGTGCAAGGTGGCTGCGGGCATACCATACTGTGGAGTTACTTATCTAGAACCGGGGAAAGTGAACGTGGCGGGATACACGGAGACTGTACTAGGTTCGATTGATCCGGCGGCCAGGGACCGGCTGGACCGGGCAGTCATGGTACTGGCGAAGGCAGGCCTGACAGCCCGGATAGCCGAGGACATACGAGCGGCACAGTGGGCTAAGATGTTTGTCAACGTCGGGATCAACGCGATCACAGCCATAACCGGGCTAAATAACGGCATGCTGCTTGAGGTACCTGAACTCAGGGAACTGGCAGCCGCAGCCGTCGCCGAGGCAGTAGTAGTAGCCAGGGCAGCAGGTATCCGGATAGGAAACGATCCGGTGGAGCAGACTTATAAGGTCATCAGGGGTACGTATGACAACCACTCCTCCATGCTGCAGGACGTATTAAAAGGAAAACGAACCGAGATTGACGCGCTAAACGGAAAGATATGCGAGACAGGGGCCACGTATGGCGTCCCCACACCGGTGAACGATACGTTAGCCAGCCTGATTAAGGGGATCGAACGCAGGAACGGGCATTAGCAGGACTTTCATGATTACTACGCACACAATACATTTCCGGGACGCTGCCGACATGGCAGATCTGGCGCCGAAGTTAGTAAACCTGGTAGTCACCTCGCCCCCATACCCCATGATCGAGATGTGGGATGAGCAGTTCTGCGCTTCCTGCCCGGAAGTGGGGCAGGCGCTGGAAGCAGGTGATGGCAGGCATGCGTTTGAGCTGATGCACCTGTGCCTGGACAGGGTCTGGAGTGAGGTTGATAAAGTCCTGGAGCCTTCGGGAGTAGTATGCATTAATATGGGCGATGCGACCCGATCTGTCGGCGGAACATTCAGGCTTTACCCCAACCACATCAGGATAGCCCGGTTTTTCACCGAAAGAGGATACGATATGCTGCCCTTGATCCTGTGGCGAAAAACATCCAATAAGCCTAACAAGTTCATGGGGTCGGGCATGTTGCCCCCGAACGCTTACGTAACGCTGGAGCACGAGTACATATTGATATTCCGCAAAGGCGGCAACCGGCAATTCCCGGAAGACACCGCGATCAGGCGTCAAAGCGCTTATTTTAGGGAAGAGCGAAACTTGTGGTTTTCAGACGTCTGGTTGGACCTGAAGGGAGTACCTCAGCAGTTAAACGGAGGTGGCAGAAATCGATCGGCCGCATATCCGGTCGAACTACCTTACCGACTCATACAGATGTATTCAGTACACGGAGATACTGTGCTAGATCCGTTCGCCGGCACCGGCACGACGATGCTGGCCGCAATGGCGTCTGGCAGGAATTTCGCCGGATACGAGATCGATCGGACGATGGAGCCAGTCATCGACGCCAGGGTAGACCGTATCAAAGAACTGGCAAACCTGATGACCACGGAACGGCTGGAGAGGCACCGGCAAACGATCAGCAGAGAGACAGATAATAAGACAGAGCCTTACACGTCACGGCAGTACGGATTCCCGGTTAAAACTGCACAGGAGACGGACATTGTCTTGCCGCTCATCGAAAACGTCACCAGGGCAGCCGACGGCCGATACCAGGTCGATTACAAGAAGAATGAATAAGCCAATAATTTTTTAATAATTGATAAAAAGATACGAGAGTGAGGCCGGTTCGGCGTACGATTGAGCGTTCAGCCGATCACACGACCTTCCTCACGGTTTTATTTTTAGTGAATTCTCTGGGATGCCAGCCGAATGTCCTCTTCCTTCACGGTCTTGCGACCCGCGTGCTTGCAGAGCTTTATAGCTTCCGCGGAAACTTTGAGCCCATACTCCTCGAGTATAGTTGCTAATGCCTCCTTCGCGTCCTCGCTGACCCTGTCGGCGCCGGCGTTGCGAATAATCCTGTCGACGGATGCGACGGGTAGTTCTTTCATCTGTAGTCCACCTCCTCGCAGTACAAAAATACCGGATTTAACGATATATGTAACATAAAAACCCCTGTATTTATATCTTTTGCCTAACAGGCCGTTAAATAGGTTTTAAATGCGCAGAATCAAGGAGAAACAGCCGGTTGGCAGTATATATGTGTGGGAAATCAACGCTTTACCGTAAAGCCTATATACCCTCTATCATCGGCAACTATTTTAACGTAACATGCAGAGGAAAGTCCGATGATCTACATGGATAACGGCGTATCGGTGTATAGCGGCAGAGAATACCGCTGTGACCCGAAGCGGTGTGTCAAGGACTGTGTGAACCTTGTATCGCACGGCCATTTCGACCACGTGCCGACATCGATGAGCCAGGCGATCGTCACCTCTGAGATCACTCACGCCATCGTGGAAAGCAGGGCAGGCGTCAAGGTAGAGCGCACATCTTGCGAAGATGTCGAGATACTGGATTCAGGCCATGTGCCTGGTGCAAGCATGTTCCTGATCAACGGACCGAAAAGGATCCTGTACACCGGGGACCTGTCCCCAAGAACAAAGTACTTCACCCCCGGGGCTATGCCGGTTAAAGCCGATGTCCTGATCATCGAATCGACATTCGGGAAGGAACGATACGTATTCCCCCCGTCACACGAGACGATCAAGGCCATGAGGGACTGGGCAGAGAACAATGCAGCCTGCGGCAAACACTCGATCTTTTATGGATACACCTTCGGCAAAGCCCAGGAAATAATCGATGCACTACAGGGCTTCAAGGTATATACCACCAGCCCCGTCATCAAAGTGAACGACGTGCTGAAGCGTTTTGGGTATTCCCTCGAAGCCGAAATACTACCTCCCGACCCCGGCGAGCCCGCGATAATCGTGGCGCCCGGAGGAGGCAAGAGAGACCCCCTTCTGAAAAAATACCTGGTTGCCGGAGCCCGGACAGCATCAGTGTCCGGCTGGGCGATGGACAGAAGGCTCGACTACATGGGCTACAGCCACACAGATACGGCTTTCCCCCTGTCAGACCACGCCGACTATGCCGAGCTGATGGAGTTCACCCGGGCAGTCAGCCCGGAGATCGTCTACACCCTGCACGGCTTCAGCAAAGAGCTGGCCCGAGATATCAGGGATAAGCTTGGGATAGAGGCTGTGCCTTTAAAGAAGGGGCATTTGACATTGTCGAATTTCCAGTGACGCAAATTAGAGACGTACCCGGCCTCATGAGGCCGAGCTATCTTTTACTGTCCGGTTAATATCGTCAGTACCTCGATGACCAGCATGACGATAAACAGTATTACGATGCCGATGATCATGATGGTCTCCTTGTCGTTGGCCCACCGGGTATGCAGATGGAAACCGACGCTGCTGAGCACGGTGAAGATGAGGAACGACGGGAGTAAGGCAAAGAGGTTGTAGATCATCAGCGAGATGGTGCTGTGCCCGGAGTTCGCGGCGAAGCCGATCGTTGGCGAGGAGGCGCCGTCGCCGTACATGAGTATGATCAGCGCGACCAGCGCGCCTACGAAGATGAAAAAGGTGATCTTCACGGTCTCGTTCTTCGCCGCCCGCTGGGCAAACCCGGGGGAAAATTCCTGGGCAAGCAGCGCGAGCAGGATACTCACGATGGCCATCATCATCATGACCCGGAAGTTGAAGATGCTCGACTCGATACCGCCGGGCACCGTCATGTCGTACTGAAAGGTGAAGAACATGGCGAAGACGCCGACGAGATAGTATTTCGAGTACCGGGGTATCCGGCTTTTGTTATAGATGAAGAGCAGTCCGCCCATGAATAAGGTTGCGAGAAATAGCAACGGGCTGATGCCTGCCAGCAGGCCCGACAGGATGAGATATGCGACTGTAATCCAGACATTAGTCTCGCCGATAGGCGCGTCGACAGTCATGGCGTGCGGCACCTTTGGCATGTGCACTACAGGTACAAGAAACACCGTTAGTGTCACGAGGACTATCAGAATGATTGCGAGCCGTTCCCACTTCATGGTGCCTGCCAGTCCACGTCGGGCTTGTAATGGCCTGTTGATATGTATAGTTTATCCCGGGCGGATAAGCTTTATAGAGTATACCCCCCTATTGTAGGCTATGACTGCATCGAAGGCACCGAAGTCGAAAAACCCCGTGAAGAAGCCGGTTAAGGCGACCATCCGCCCGGTGGAGAAAAAGCCTGCCGCCGTAGGTACGAAGATAACTGAGGACTCAGTAACAGCGATCTTTAACCAGATCGCCGACAAGATGAAAACCTTCGAAAGCATCGAAACCGAAGACCAGGCAGATGCATTCAACTACAGAGAAGTGATCACGCTGCTAGATATGATACTGGCCATCGATCCGGATAACAGAGATGCCTGGAACTATAAGGGCATGATGTTCGTAGGCGCGGGTGAAAACGCAAAGGCTGTCGAGTGTTTTAAGAAAGTGCTCGCAGGGAACCCCGCGGATAAGGTGGTACTCAATAACACTGGCATCGCGTTGTACGGCATAGGCAAGGATCAAGAAGCATTGAAGTACGTTGATAAGGCAATTGAGCTCGATCGCAGGTATTCTGATGCACTGATGAACAAAGCAGTCATCCTCCACGGCATGGGTAAGACCGAAGAAGCCGAATCACTGATGGTTAAAGCAAGGGCACTTTATTCAATCAACGGATAAACTGTTATAAATTTTTAATTACTAAAGTGAAATAATCAATTTTAAAGCTTATTTTTGAAAAATAAGCCTTTACCGAAAAGGTTATATCTTTATGAGGCTATATTAACCTTAATCAGGCCTTTTAGGGCATGATTGTTACATTATTGATAGTAGAGGTATCAAAAATGGCCTTCGAGGGAGAACTGCCTGACCTAGATTCGCTGAAGATGTCACCGGGAGAACTGGACTTACCAGCCCCGATGATGAGCCTCGACTTGCCGGCCCCGAGCCAGGAAAACCAGGTCCCGCCGCTAGTGCCCATGCAGGATTCTACGACAAAAAAACCGATCCAGGCAAAGAAACCGGCTGCAGGTAAGCCGCAGGCAAAGCAGGTCCAGCAGAAGACGGTAGTCAATAAGAGGGCAAAGCAGACAATGCCCGCTATGAACAAGGTTCCATTGCTCCTCGGCCTGGCAAGCATTGTATTGCTGGTAATTCTTACCATTGTGATGATCCTCTTCGAAGTCCCGGTCAATGCGATACCAGATCTGACCCTGACGACCTATGTACAGGGATTATGGCTGATAGTCGGCTGCTTCTTCATCATCGCCATGCTGCAGGACGTAAAGACTGCGCTACTCCTCACAGGACTGGACATCGTGCTCCTTGCTACGATATTCCCGACACTCTGGCTGATACTAAACATGCCCATGAACCCGATGTACTTCTTTGTCATCGGCATGATCATGCTGATAGCCTTTGTACACATGCCACTTAACCTGATGCGGCCGAAAATGATCACTGCCAAGGCATAAGCAGTGCAGATAAAGATTTATCTCCGTGAAGATAAATGGTTATCAGGGAGGCATCGGAATGGACCGGAAGTATTTGGATAACGGATTACTCTGGCTGATGCTGATCTCAATAGGTGCTGTTTGTATCCTGTCGCTCTATGTAGGGGTGACCGGGATGGCCAAGACCATCAGTATAGCTAATACCCCGGTTCAAGGAGCATACGCCGTAACAGGCTATCTTCTGTTCATCCTCATCCCGCTGATGATCGTGTCACTGATGCTCGACAATGTCTACATCAACCGGTTGCTGGAGTGGAGTACGGCAATACTACTGATAGCCGTCGTCATCGATCTGGTGGCCGTCACGATACTCTACCTGGCTGCATACTGGGTTGACATCCCATGATTAAGGTTATAATGAAAAAACGTGATGATTTTTAAAAGGCCAGGGCGCCAGGGCTTAAAAGATCAAAAAAATTATTTGTTCAACAGCTCATCCATCGCATAGTCGCTGATACGGATGCACTGTTCCACACTGACGTCGCCCACGAACCTGAGGACCAGCTCCGGCAGTTCCTCGAGGTGGACGGGCAGAGGCTCTTCGCGGTACTTATTCTTGTACTCGTCAACCTTCTTGAAGTACTCGTGCTTATCCAGGCTGTTTCGTACATGTAAGAAGAATAGCTGTCCCGCCTTAACCGCAGGCTTGCTTCCATCGTCGACGACGAACCCGATTTGCTCCAGCTTTGCCACCGTGTTTACTGGCAACTTGCACCCGAGGGCGATGACGCTGTTATACTCCTTGTGCCGCTGCCACACTTCCCAGTCTCTCATAATAAATCCTCATGCAGTTTGACTGCCATGTACAGGTTTTCTTTAGATGAAGGCGCTGATAGGGCATAAATTTGCCGTTTGTAAACTGGAAATTCTGTCTGCACAGATACCCGGATCAGGTCGGCTCGCAGGCCTGATATCGTTTTAAACACTGTATAAGCTATTTGAAGTATCGGGGATTACTGTTCCTGGGAGTTATCATGGATAAATGGATATGCACAGTCTGCCAGTACGTATACGACCCGGAAAAGGGCGATCCTGATAGTGGAGTACAACCCGGTACAGCGTTTGAAGACATTCCTGACACGTGGACCTGCCCGGTCTGCAATGTGGATAAGTCGTTCTTTGAAAAAGTCGTCGAATGAAAAAGATTTTTATTTTCCGCCGGTAAGCCGTAGGGCTTCGACCCGGCGCCACAGATTCTCCGGGGAACGATCTACTTCATGGCAGATGATCCGGTGAGGGATCGTGCACGGTAAGACGGAGTATGCTTCCCCGCCCTTAAACCGTAGCCCCCAGGTTTCATCAGTCAGCAGGAAATATGAGTTTTCCAGTCCGGGAGTCATGCTATCGATGCTCTCGGAAATATCCCGTGCTACCTTGATGTTTTTTACCTCTCCGGACCGGGCTTCAAACGTCCGATCATCCGAGACTACGCCATCGATTGTGCTCACTATGAGCCGGTAAACGCTTCTCGTGTTCGTGGAGCGCCCGACATCCCGGGACAGATACAATACTGGCCGGTGGTTTTCGCCGATATCCCTGAGAATGTCCACACCGAATGGCTCTACCAGCTTTTTACACAGGTCATGCGCTTCGGCCAGCTTTTGCGGGAACCGTTTGGACAGACGATCCGCCATGGACTGGTACGGGCTTTCCCGGGGTGAGAACTCTACCGGGAAGAGCGCGGACTCGTTCTGCAGATAGGCCTTAACTGCTTCTGTGTTATCGTTATAAATGATTACTGGTTCTGCCGATCTCCTGAAGATACGTGCTAATCTCATGGCCAGTTCAATGGCCGCGATCTCACACTCGAGGTTACTTTTCGGATCAGGTACGATCCTGGTCGTGGACTGGTGAGCCTCGAGGCCGTCTGAGATAAGTACGCAGCCGATATAGGAAGGGCCATCGTCATAAAAGGACGAGTCGCAGTAGATCTCCAGCATGATACAACCCTTTTCGCGTATGAATTATATGAAAGTTTGTTAAGAGAAACCAAAAAGAGAGATGAGCGCGGTTAAGCGCTCTCGATTAGCCCGTCCCTGACCTTGATGATCCGGCCGGTCTGGGCGGCCAGTTCGGGGTTGTGGGTGACCATGACGACGGTGAGTCCCTGTGCGTTGAGGCGCTTGAAGACGTCCATGATCATGTCACCGGTCTTTGTATCCAGGTTGCCAGTGGGCTCGTCGGCCAGCAATAATGCAGGAGACTTCACCAGGGCCCTGGCGATGGCTACGCGCTGCTGTTCGCCACCCGACAGCTCAACGGGCCGGTGATTCATGCGGCTCTCCAGCCCGACCAGACGCAGGGCTTCTGCAGCCTTAGCGCGGCTGTCCTTGATGCCTGCCAGCCTGGCCTGCAGCTCTACGTTCTCCAGTGCAGTCAGGAAGGGCAGCAGGTAGAACTTCTGGAACACGTACCCGATTTTCTTACAGCGGACGCTGGTGAGTGCGGCATCTTTCATGCGAGAGATGTCCTGCCCGTCGATGATGACCTGGCCGGAGGTCGGCAAATCAAGGCAGCCGATGATGTTCAGCAGCGTGGACTTACCCGAGCCCGACGGTCCGATGATCGATACGAACTCGCCTGGCCTGATAGCCAGATCGACGCCCTTAAGGGCGTCTACAGTGACTTTGCCCATTCGGTAGGACTTTTTCAGGCCTCTGGCCTCCAGGACTGGATTGCTACCCGCAGACTTCTCAATTATCTTAGTGGCTACTTTTTGCTCACTCATAGCGAATCGCCTCCAGCGGCTGTATTTTTGCTGATTTGTACGCAGGTATCAGGCCTGCGAGCACTCCGATCACAGTCATGAAGATGACCGCCCGGAGGATGACATCGGTCGATGCAAAAGCCGCGCCGAACATGACCTGCATGAGCAGGAAGGACATCAGTATGCCGATGACGCTTCCGGCGAGGCAGACGATGACCGACTCCTCCATGACCATGGTTAGGATCTTCACGCGACTGGCACCGATTGCCCTCAGCATCCCGAACTCTTTGGTCCGCTCGGATACCGACATAAACATGACCATTAAGGTGACCACGCCGGCAACCAGGAGCATGGTGAGATTGATCATGCCCATGAAGGTATGGGTGGTCGATGCCATGTTATTCAACGTGTCGGCCACGTCTTTCTGAGTCATAACCTCAAGCTCCGGGAACTGAGTTTTCACAGCAGATGCCAGATTGTCGACCTTATCAGTGGACTGAGCAGCCAGGATCACCGTGGACACGCCCGGCCGGTTGAAGATCTCTTGCGCCGTCGCCAGAGGGACAAGTACCATACCGTCGATGATGATAGAGCCGGTGGGCTCGGCAATCCCGGCTACCGTCAGATTCCTGTTCTGCAGGGTGACCTGATCGCCGACATGTACCTTGTAGTACGTATATGCCGCGTATGATCCGAGTATGACTTCATCTTTACTATTCAGCGTACCCCGGCCATTCAGGAAGGTCGCGTCACTGTAGTACGCCTTCTCCTTGCCTTCGGGTATGCCGACAGCGATCACCTGGGGCGGGCCGCTCTGGAAGAGCGAGGGTGCCTGAGGTACCAGCAGCAGCGGTGCGCTGCGGCTCGAATCGATGCCGGTTACATTCATCAGCTGACCGGCCTTCTCCAGCGTCATGCTTGATGAGACGGGAGGGAACTCCAGTGCAGCGCCTGCCTGTGTCGAGGGCGTCTTCACGTACATCTGCCCAACCAGCTTGTCTTGAGAGTCGGTAAACATTTTGTCCATTGAATTCGTGGCGGTGGACAAGACCAGGAAAAGCATAATGCAAACTGCTATTGCTATGACCGTTAGCCCGGTCCTTGTCTTTCTCTGCCACATGTTTTTGAATGCGATATCTAACATTTCTATTACCCCATGTCGATTAGTTTCTTGTAAAACTCCACAGCCATGCCAAGTTCCTCGATACCCTTATCGAGGACCGCTAAAGAGTATTTATCCATGTACTGGCTGAACTTTACGCGTTTTTCCTGCGCTTCCTTCAGCTCTTCCTGTTTTTCCCGGTAGAGCGGCTCTACTACTCTGTGCCGCTCCTCAGGAGTGATCAGCGCGAAAAAGACCGCCTTGCACCTGAAATCATACTCCGTCTCCCTCGGCCCCATGGGCGTGGCGACCATGACCTTCAGCTGCCCGATCCCTGCGGGTGTGATCTGGTAGATCTTCTTATCAGGCACTTTCTCCTGCGCTTCGCGCTTACCTTCTATACAACCGTCTGCTTCCAGTCTAGAGAGCCTGGGGTACAGCGAGCTGTTGCTGAGATTGATGTAACGCTTGCCGAAGCTTGCCTCCAGGTGCTGCTTAAGCTGGTAGCCATGTGCCGGCCCGGCCAGCAGCGCCCCGAGGATGAGGATGTCAAGATCGACCATATGTGGTTCACCTTTTGATAGTTCTAACTGACATATGTTTTTATGAACTATGTCTGTTTGACCTATGTCCGAATGGACTATAGTTAGTCTGGGTATTTATAGTTTGCTATAAAACGGTTCTGTCAAGTCTTCGGTTGATAGAAATTTAACCATAACCAAATATCACGAAAAGAACCGATTATTGACGCAAAAAAGCAAATAATAGACTGTAATTACAAAATAAGTATTATAACTTGATATTTACTGCAAAGATTATATATCGCCAGTGATAATTAGTTAGTATACTAAACTGGTGGTTAATATGGATAGGCTTGCAGAGGAACGTCTTAAATTCTATGGGTCCTGGTGTCCTCACCAGCAATCGATGTTTTGCCAGAACAGAGAAGGCTGCAGCGACTGCTGTATCAAGGACGAGATGGATATGACCGCAGCTACCCCCGCCTCCAAAATGATAGCGGTACTTTAAACATCGTCAGGTAAAAACTCCGCCCGATGGGCGAGTGATAGCTAGGCGAACTTTACCTTTTTCTATGCAAGAATGAATGTAAAAGGGGTAGTTCCCGATCTATATATCTGCGGGAAAACGGTTATCTGGAATCCTGCACCTTCGCGGGCCCCTCTTTTCGGCACGCCGGGCACCCGTAATCGTAAGCCTTGCCTCGGACCGCTTTTCCGTCAGGGCCTTTTGTTGATGGCGGAGTTACCTTGATGTGATGCAGCCGGTGCTTCTCACATACGACCTTGTCAAACTTGATTGAACCGGGTGGAACGTTAAACGTGTTCCGGCAGTTCGGAAAACCGCTGCACGCGATGAACTTGTTTTTATCAGACTTTCGTTCCCTGACGACCAGCGCGCTTCCGCACAGCGGACATGGCCCGATCTCGCTGTCGGCCGCGAACCCGCCCCGGAGGAGCCTGCTGATATCGCTGCGGTTTTTCTCCAGCTGATCGAAGACCTTGTCCAGCATGTCCCGGGATTCTTTCGCCACGGTATCTTTTTTCATCTGGCTGCTGGCGATGGAGTCCATGTCTTTTTCCAGCCGGCTGGTCATCGCGTTGCTGGTGATGGCTGATGCATGTGCCTTCAGCGCATCGATCAGCGAGATGCCGGTGGCCGTCGGCTGGGGAGGGTTGTTCTCGATGTAGCCGCGGCTGTACAGCTTTGCCAGCGCCTCGTGGCGGGTGGCTTTGGTGCCGAGGCCGAGGTCTTCCATCATCTGGACCAGCTTTCCTTGTCCATAGCGCTTTGGGGGCTCGGTTTTCTTCTCCAGCAGATCGGCTTTTTTCACGAGCAGCTGGTCCCCGGTTTTCAGCACTGGCAGGATTTCGTCCTTCGGCATGCCGTACGGGTAGTGTTTTCTCCAGCCGGGAATGGTGAGCTGTTTGCCGTTAGCGATGAAAGGTTCGCCGGAGATGTCGATCTCCGCCTTGATCACGTCCCACTCGCAGGGCGCTGACAACGTGGCGAAGTACCGGCGAACGACCAGCTCATAGAGCTTCCAGTGCTTGTCATCCAGGTCGGTCCGCTTTGCGCATGCCACTGGATAGATGGGCGGGTGGTCCTTGCTCTCGACTTTGCCCCGGGTGGGCGTTATCGTCGGCTGTGCCAGCAGTTCGTGAGCACTCTTCGCAAAATCGGGGCTGACCTTGAACATGCTGAGGATGTCTTTGAGGTTCAGTGTATCTGGATATACGGTATTATCAGTACGGGGGTATGAGATCCAGCCGTTAATGTATAGCGCCTCTGCGATCTGCATGGCGTTTGCAGCGGTGAACCCGAGGGCGCTGGCGGCCTTGACAAACTCGGTGGTATTAAAGGGGATCGGGGGCTGTTCCTTTTTGCGCTCGGCTTTAAGATCCTTGACAAAGGCAGTTTTCCCAAGCTTCTTGTGGATGGCAGCAGCCTCTTCCTTTTTATCGAACCTGCCCCGCCGGTGGGACGCGTTGAAGGACTGATCCCCCTTGAGCAGAGTGGCGATTATCTCCCAGTAGGGCTTTGAGGCGAATGCCAGTATTTCCTTTTCCCGGTCGACGATCAAGGCCAGCAGTGGTGTCTGAACCCTGCCGACTGACAGAAAGTCTTTCCCGAACTTGTTACCGGCGATAGACACAAACCGGGTCAGTGCAGCACCCCAGACGAGGTCGATCTCCTGCCGGCACTCGCCGGCTGCGGCGAGGTCGAAGTCGACAGCCGTCGGGCTGGCGAAAGCCTTGGTGATTTCCTCTTTTGTAAAAGAGCTATAGCGAACCCGGTCAAAGGCCGGGTTTGAGATCTTTTTAATGATCCGATACGCCTCGGCACCGATCATCTCCCCTTCCCGGTCGTAGTCAGTCGCGATGCTGACACGAGTCGATTTCGGGGCCAGCGTGATGAGAGCAGCCACCAGGTCCTTTTTAGAAGGGGAAGTGATCACCGGAGCACGGATCAGCTCTCGGGGCGGAAATGCGCTCCACTTCTGGTAGGATTCGGGAAAATCGATCTCGAGAATATGCCCCGCGAGACCGATGACCATAGCGTCCGAAGCCTTTGACCGGTACGCTGGCACCCCGTTGATGCGCTCCTGCACTTTGTCGTTGAACAGGATAGCTGCGATCTTGCTCGCCGCATCGTGCTTCTCAGTGATGATCAGGTGCATTCAGGTAACACTTGACCGACATGAGATATGAGTATGACGGTATCCGGGGTGAAAGTAATCCGAAAGATGCCAGTCATCGCGGTGGCATCCCGGTAACGCAGTCTCTATATGCCCCTTTGACGAAGTACGAATAGCCCCGGTCACTATTCGGCACCTTTTCTACAATACCTTTCTCGTATAGCTCACTGATATGATAGTGCGCCGATGTCGTAGAGATGTTCAGCGCCTTTGCCAACTCCTGGCTGGACATCCCGGGAGTAACGGCGAGCAGCAATAGAGCTCTGCGCAACGGCTCCCTCCTCATCAGGGATAGGAGTAAACGTTCAGCCTCAGTAGATGTACCCGCATTCGTAAAGTAGCGCAGGTATTTACTATCCTCCTGGAAGGTCACTACCTTGTGGTTGAGTGATAGGATCAGCAAGTGATATCGGATGGTGCCTAGGTTCATCGCCAGGCCTCGGGAAATGTCGGCGGCGGTGGCACCGGGGCTATCTACGATATACTTCAGGATGGCATTGCGGTTTTCGTTCTTGTCGATACGGCTCCGGGCACGGGAGACGGCCCCGAAGAGAAATAGCCTCAATACGATGTAAATGGTGGCAGCAGCAGCGATACCGGTAGCGATGCCGGCGCCGGATGCCAAGACACGGCCATCGCTGGTAGCATAATATAGCGTGCTGTTATCGACCGCGGCAGCAGTAACCAGGCTATCAAGTGGCTTTTCCCACAGCAGGTTTCCTTTATCATCGATAGCGTACAGGCCTCTTGCATAGATGCACCGGGACTTGCCATAGATGATAGGCGACTCATACTGGGCCCAATAATAGTCCAGATAGGTCACGTTATCACCGGGATAAACCCGGATTCTACCAACATAAGCCGGATCAAGTGATTTGCCTGGCTTCCAGCCCATTAGAGTTGCCTTATCATTAATACTGTGGATTTCAGTATCACCTATACTCGGCAGAGCTGTCTTTATGTTCTCACGGTCAATCCGCAGGATGTTTTTATCCGCTTCGGGAATGGTAAAGCCCCATAGCTCTTTTCCACTCCCGAGGTCATAGACGATGATGCGGTCAGGATCAAACCGTTTTGTGTACATCGTCCACTGAAATGTGGCGGCATCAGAATAAATACTGGAGTTAACGACATAGACGATCCCGTTCTTTGCTGCTATCGGCTGCATGTAATTATCATTGCCATATACCCAGGTAAGGGTAGACAGGTTGCCGTCCGAAGCGATTTTGTGCACCGTCTTTTCTTCAATACCGAACTCTATGCTGTGGAGTTCCGTCATGTAAATATTACCTTTATCATCTACTGGCATAAGGTCGAATAACGAGTATGTGATGGCGCCTTCAAAGCGACTTTCGGAAAGAATGGTACCATAGCGATCAAGCGTTACAACCCCATCTTTTATCGGTACGATCACTGTGCCATTATAGTATAGAGGCAAGCCGTACAATCCATGGACAGTCGATTCGGAAATCGGCTGAAGTGCGGCACTCTGCCCGATATCGGTTCTCCAGGCAGGCATCCCCTCCGAATTATACGCTAGTATCAGACTTGTAGGTGGCATCACCCCGGTTGTATCCCCATAGGCAGCCATTACCTCATTGCCTATCTCCGCAGGGATACCAGGATAGTCGTTCGTATTATCAGGATAGCCTCCCAGGACATAATACACCATGCCATCCTCGCCGATCGCCGGGGGGAAAGCAAGGTTATGCTTGGAGAATATGCGTCCCCCACTTTTGTCAAGAACATCCAGCTGGTGATTGTGGTACAGGTAAAGACGGCCGTTATGCTCGGTCAGGGTAACAGCATAAGGCAGAGTAATATCACTAGAAATGAAAAACCACGAATTAAGTGTGCCGCCGGAGACGGTATCAGTAAAGTTATACTGCCAGTCAACGCTTCCGTCAGGTGAAATAGCCAGCAGGGCGGAAATCACACTCAGGCTTGAAGGAGTGATGACACTGTTACTTGAAGGCCGTACGTTTTCGTCAGTCGGCGGATGTACAACATATACATAAACATTGCCGTCCGCCTCTGCCACTACCGGGGATGGGGACGTAGCATAGCCATTAACAGTAAGGCTATTCAGTAGTCTCCAGTTCCCGGGAATGTCCAGTTTCCAGCTCAGGTTTCCATCACTACTGATAGCAGCTAATTCGTTATCCCTGATAGTGTACAACATATCGTTGCTGCCGACAAACAGGTGATCTACACTATCGTTTCCGGATATTTGCCACCGATCAACCATCTCCGAGGGATTTACAGGCTCCTGCGGATAGATGATAACCAGACACAATAAACCTGTCAAAAGGGACAGCAGCAATAGTAACACGGTCCCAAAGCTGAATCCTTTTCTCATACCCGGCTCACATATGGTTGTTAGGAGACTGCTTAAATATAGGTTCTCTCACAAAAGGCTAATTTTGTCGTTTACAGACAGATCGGGCGAAAGGAGTACTGGGAGCGCGCTTCCGCATACATTGTCCCGCGGATTGCATCGGATCGACTTATTCGAATCACAGTTGATCATTATACCCGGGGATAGGATTGAAGACCAGAACGATAACGATCGCCTTTGCAGTACTACTGACGGCCAGTATCGCAATACTGACAACCAGCGCATGGACCTCGCCTTACTTGTATCCGGTACCGAACACACAGCCAGTGTATTCATATCCGACCTCAGGCTGTGAGTTGCCCATTGCCCAGGGAACACCGGCGGTGGGAACAGGTTCCGCGCTCGGCTGTCCGGGGTGCCCGGGATGCCCTGGCCAGAATAATACCACACCAGTAAAACCGGGAGATCCGATTTGCTACGCGATCAGGTAACCGGTTTTAAAGTGTATTGGAGAATTATTAACCTTGGGCAGTACAGGTAATATATTTAATAAAAGCAGCCGTCTTTCTATCTATGGACAGCCTGACTCATGCCCTTTTCGTAGCAGTATTTGCTGCCCTCGGAGGCTGGCCGGAACTGATACCGTTCGCAGTGCTGGGCGCGGTGATACCGGATATCGATGTGACATTTCAGCGATTTTCCGACCGGGATCCGAAGTGGTACATCTTTACGCATGGAGGTATTACCCATAGCTTGATCGGTGCAGGGACAACCTCAGTGATATTTGCCCTGGTCGGACTTATCGTGATTCCAGTCGCATTCCCCGAATACGGAGCTGTCAGCCCCTTAGTGGCCATCGGTGCCGCGCTGGCGGGGACCTTAACCCACGTACTCCTGGATTACCTCGCTTTTCCCGGCATTCCCTTGTTGTACCCGTTTAGCGATCATAAGTTTACTCTGGGCATCATGGCCGGGCCGAGCATGTTTCTGACCCTTGCCAGTGTCGGCTACCTAGGATTTATGGTCATAGGGCAAGCCAGTATCAATAATCCATGGCTCTACGTGTTCGTTTTTGCCGCCGTGATCCTGGTAAGTACTATGCTTAAAGCGTACGTCCGGAGCAGGGTCGAGGGGGTGACGATACCCGGTATGATCCCCTTGAACTGGCTGGTTATACAGGAGACTGCGGACTCGATCCTGGTTTACAGGTATAACCTGCGTAAGGGAGCATTACTGGGCATGAAGTACGAGAAAGTAGTGGGATCTAAATTCCCCGACAGTCAAAGCGATAGCCAGAGCCCTGAGCTGCGACGCATGCGCTACCACTCCTATGTCATTGTAGAGGAACATAACGGAGACTCGATCAGGTATAGTGATCCGTTGCGCGAGCACGGCCATCTGTGGTATCCCCCGTACCATAAAAGCGTCTGCGTTCCCGTGAAAAATAGGTCCGGTCGTTGAAAGCGACGCCCCGGAAAACGGGAGAGGTTATTGAAAGCGCTGTCATTCCAGTATCACGGGGACGACTGTGAGAAAAATTGAGAGTATTTACGGATGGTGCTTACCGTTGATTAGCGGTATGGTGCAGATCGCACCACAACAGCCACCGGGCAGGTTCGGGGAAGAATCGGTATTGGTCTCGCCGACGGAGCTATTGTCCCGGGACCATGCCATCATCGAGCGACTGATGATCGTATTTGAAAGCATGATCGCCAGTATCGCAGAAGGAGAAAACCCGGATTTACGACCGATCAACCATGCTGCCAGGATGCTCAAAGAAGTAGGTGTAAACCACCACATGGAAGACGAAGAACAGCTGATCTTCCCGAAGATCGAATTGTCCGGGCGCTATGATGATCTGTTAAAGACGCTCCGGCTGCAGCACGACCGAGGCAGGGTAATCATCGACAGGATCATCGACCTGACAAAGAATGGCACCGTGGAAAGCATCGCAGAGATAAACGAAATGACCAATCAGTGCCTGTCATTTACGATCATGTACCGGCCACATGCCGCCGTAGAAGAAACAGTCATCTTTCCGGCACTATATGATTTCGCGTCAAACGACGAGATCCTGAATATCCAGGCGATCATCCGCGGCGAGGAAAAAGAGCTGCTGGAAAACGAGGAATTCCGCAGGCGACTGAATAGCCTCGCCATCATCGAAGCGCAGGCAGGGACATCGGATATCAACCGGTTCACGCCGAGGGAATGAAAGATCGTTTGGTTTACTGTTTAACAACGATGAAGTTTGAACCGCAAAGACACAAAGACGCTAACGTCTTTGCGGTAAATTTGTTAATGGTTCGGCTAAGGGTAGATTTTTTTAAGCACCAGTATGACTAGGCACAGGCTGAGGCTCAGCGTATTCCAGAGTATGATGATGACGTCGGAGCGGAGGATACCGTAGGCCAGCCAGAGTAGCATGCCTGCGGCCATGAACAGGAAGAAGAGCGTCGAGACATCTCCGGACGATCGATTCTTGAGGATTTTGATGATCTGGGGAATTGTGCTGCCGGTAGTCAGCGCACCTGCGACGAGCCCCAGAATGATCACATGATCCATGATGCCGGGAAGTGACGATTGCAAGTAGAAATAGTTTATCATTCGCTGTACCTTTAAAGTGGTTCCGGGGTACGGGGCTGGGTGGCAGTTAAAAATAAAAAGACCTGGGATAGTAGGCTTTGGTACGAAAGCCCGTTATTCCATGGCCGTGAATGGCAACTTACTCGCCTTTATAGGGCATGTAGCGGGCCTGTATGGCCTCGAAATCCCGGGACAGAATGAAAGACATCAGCTCTTTGACCGTGCAAAATGTGAGCTCTTTCGGAAGCTGCAGCTCTTTGAGCGCGTAGATGTGATTGACGTGGAAGATCTGCACGCTGGCGCATGCGTCCCGGATTAGTTCATTCTTGTCGCCATCGCAGGACTTCTTCCATGCTTTGAATTCCCGGTCTCCACTGAACAGTGCCCGGGCTTTAGGGCCGGTGTACACTACACCATCCTTCTTAACGGTAAGCAGTTCACCGTCGACGACGACCTTGATGATCCGGTTGGTACCCATCTGGTACTCGAGGATGTCGCCATCGTAAAAAAGCATCCGGCCATGGTCGGCGAGGTCCTCATCCGTAAGCGTGCTGACAATGCTGGTGTAGCCTTTGATGTCCCGGAGGTCGTCCAGAAACTCGCGGACAGTCATGTCTTTGATACCAAGCTCTTCGATCATTCCTTGATCTCTCCCGAAGGTGACCACTTCGGTGTCCACCGAAGTTCTCCATCATAACTACAACGTCCCCGTTTATAACAATTGCCATTGCCGGGACCTTCCCTCGGACTTAACGGGGTTTATTTGCAAGGGGAGTTGAGGACATCGATCGATGTGCCCGATAACCCTAAATAGTATGATAACGTATCGCTTTGTTCACGTATAGCTGGGAGAGCTGATGAGCAGTAATATTGAGGAGCAAAACAGAGAAAAACAGAGCACCGCCCGTCTTTCTGTGGCATCTAACCTGACACTGGTCATACTCAAGCTCGCCGTGGGCATGATGATAGGCTCGGTGAGCGTAATATCGGAGGCCATCCATTCGGGTATCGATCTTATTGCAGCGGTAATCGCCTACTTTTCAGTTCGATCATCTAGCAAGCCACCGGACCAGGAACACGCGTTCGGACATGGCAAGCTGGAGAACCTGTCTGGCACGATCGAAGCAATACTGATTTTTGTCGCCGCCGGACTGATCCTGTTCGAAGCCTATGAAAAGTTCATCAGGATATCCCACGGCGAAGTGGTGCAGGACGTAAGTCTCGGTATTATCGTCATGCTCATATCGTCCGTCGTCAATGTCTTCGTGTCCCATAAGCTCATGCAAACGGCGAAGCGCACTGAAAGCATAGCGCTGGAAGCAGACGCGATGCACCTGCGCACGGATGTGCTAACATCACTTGGTATCATGGCAGGCCTGATTGCCATAAAGCTGACTGGCCTCGCCATCCTGGACCCGATCTTCGCGGTGCTGGTGGCACTGTTTATTCTGAAGGCTGCCCTGGATCTGACGATGAAGTCAGTGCGGGATTTGCTGGATGTCAAGCTGCCCCCGGAAGAAGAGCAGGACATCGAGAAAATCATCAAGGATCACTCCAGACAATTTGTGGGATTCCACGAGTTACGGACCAGAAAATCCGGATCGGACAGGTTTATCGACCTGCACCTGGTGGTTTCAAGAGAATTATCCATCGAGCAGGCGCACAACCTCGCAGATCACATCGAAAACGACCTCAAAGCCCGCTTCCCCCGGTGCAGCGTGATCATCCACGTCGAGCCCTGCGAGGATGGAGATCACTGTGAACAATGTGATGCGGAGGAGTGCGGCAAGCACCCCGCTTTTGTGGCTGAAGAATAGTGATAGGTGGAGAATAAAATTTCTGGCGTTTGATATGACATTGGCTGGTTTTAATGAGCCAACCTGACTGAATTGCTTTTCGTATCAATACCATTGACAAGGATACGCATAAAACTCTTGTATACATGGGTGTCAGGGGAACTTTTTATAAAAAGTTCCCCTCGCGACCCCTCCAAAACATCGCTTTAAAAATGCCCTACGGGCTTACTTTAGGGTCGAGAGTCAGGGGAACTTTTGTAAAAGTTCCCCGACAGCCCTTTCAAAACATTAATGGGCCCGAAGGGATTCGAACCCCTGACCTCCGCCGTGTGAAGGCGACGTCATAGCCGACTAGACCACAGGCCCGTATAGAATTACAGCATTATAGTGCGAGCATTACGATGCTCTTCATCTATTATAAAATTATCGGCCGAAAGCGCCGATAAAAAATGTAAGAATACCCCGATGTACTTAGAGCGGTATTCCCTTTTCCTTTGCTAAAAAATCCAGGCCGTGGCTCTTGATATGAACCTCAAGGTCTTTGACTTTGCCAGCATCCATATGCCGTTTTTCAATAGCCGCATAGTCCTTCTGTTCAAGAGTCTCGCAAACGTCTAGCACGTCTTGTAAAGGCTTGTCGATATTATTTGCGATCTCGCTCGCCTTCACGCCATCGAACTTGTTGTGGTGTAACGAAGACTTAAGATACATCAGTACTTCTCGTTCGGATCCGGATATTGCTACCATAGTGATACTCCATAGATATCTTGAAGTGTAAAAGTTAAATACTTGCTACCGGACGGACGGATATACCTTGAGCTGTTCGTCATTTTCACGGGATATCCAGAAAACTTAAAGCCTGGAGAAAGTTCTAAACATATTTATATATCCAGAGGCTTCATAGTGTACTGCCTGCACATTTCAGCTCGTTCTATCCAGAGCCATCAATGTAGCGTACGGCGTACTGCGGCTACACGCCAGGGGAAAATATATATTAAATACTCCTGATGTGCGTTGCAAGCAAATTTACTAGGTTACTATCATGAGTACTGAATGTCCGACATGCCAGGGAAAGGGCTATGTCATCAAGGGCGAGGAAACCTGCCCAGCCTGTAGCGGCCAGGGCAAGGTAAAGAGCATGAACCTGATAAACATGTCCGAGAAGGACATTAAGGGAATGCTTAGCGGCTTCTGCCCGAAGTGTAAGGGAAGCGGCAAAATACAGGAGCGGGAGAAGTGCAATGACTGTGCGGGCACAGGCAAGCTGGCCGACTGCGAGATCTGTGGCAAACCGGCTCTCCCGGGCCAGACTGTGTGTGAGAACTGTAAAGGTATCCACCCGGTATTCAAACTGACTCAGGCATGCGATGTCTCCGACCTGGAGGTAGGGAAAGCGTATCTTGGCAAGGTCGCAAATCTGGCAGATTTCGGGGTTTTCGTGAACCTGAACGACCAGACCAAGGGCTTGATACACTCGAGCAACGTCAACCGGCCGTACGTGCCGGGTGAAGAGGTCGTCGTCAAGATCAACTCGATTAAGCCGAACGGCAACTTTGATCTCCTCCCCCATAAAGTGACCACATACAAGGTCGTCGAAGTCGAAAAGAACCTGCCCCGGACTAAATCGTCGGAAGTCGGCAGGTTTGTCAACAAACTTGTCAGCATTAACGGTGAAGTGGTTCAGGTCAAGCAGACCAGCGGCCCTACGATTTTCACAATCACCGATGAGGAAGGCTCAGTTTCCTGCGCCGCCTTTGTCGAAGCCGGCCAGAGGGCTTTTCCGGATATAGAGCTGGAATGCATGGTCCGGGTCATCGGCGAGGTCACCAAGAGGAATAACGGCCTACAGCTCGAAGTGCTGGATATGAAAAAGCTTAGCGACGAAGACGCCGCGAAGGTCAGGAGAGTCATCGAAGAGGCGATTGAAAAGCGTGCGGCCCCGCAACGCGTTGACTTCATGGTAAAGAGCGAAGTGCTTGAGAAGCTCCGGCCCCAGATGGAGAATGTCGCCCTGCATATCCGTAAGGCGATATTGAAATCCCAGCCGATCATCATCCGGCACCACGCGGACGCAGACGGCATCTGCGCCGGAGTAGCCGTAGAAAGGGCATGCCTGCCATTGATCAGAGAGCAGGGTGACTCTGACGCCGAACACCATTTCTTTAAGAGATCGCCGTCGAAGGCACCGTTCTATGAGCTGGAGGACGTGAACAAGGACCTGGTCATGGCCCTGGAAGATAACCAGAGATTCGGCCAGCGCATGCCGCTGATCGTACTTATGGACAACGGCTCCACCGAGGAAGACATCGATGCGTACAAATACACTAAAATCTACGAAATCGATCTTCTCGTCGTGGATCACCACCACCCGGACACGATCGTAGATCCATACCTGAAAGGTCACGTCAACCCGTACCACGCGGGCGGCGACTTCGGGATCACCGCAGGTATGCTGGGCATGGAGCTGGCCCGGATGATCAATCCGGACGTCACCGAGGAGATCAAGCACCTTGCGGCAGTAGCGGCAGTGGGCGACCGGTCGGAAGCCCCGGAGAGGGCGAAGTACCTGGAACTTGTTAAGGAGAAGTACTCCGAGGACGAGCTGAAGAAAATGGCCCTGGCCCTTGACTTCGAGCAGTTCTGGCTTAGGTACAACGACGGCAGAGGCCTGGTCAACGATATCCTCAACTTTGGAGATGCGAAGCGGCACAGAGGACTCGTCGACCTGCTCAACGAGAACGCGAACCGGATGATCAACGACCAGATGGACGCATCGATGCCCCACGTGAAAGTCATGGACCTGCCGAACGGAGCGCTATTGCATGTGATCGACGTAGAGCTGTTCGCCCACAGGTTCACCTTCCCGCCCCCGGGCAAGATGACCGGCGAGATTCACGATCGCATGTGCAAGAAGAATGAAGGCAAGCCGGTCATCACGCTGGGCTTCGGACCTGATTTCGCAGTGCTACGCAGCCGCGGCGTACTGATGAACATACCGAGAATGGTCAGAGAACTCCGCGATGAGATCAAGGGCGGCGGCGTCAGTGGCGGTGGCCACCTCGTCGTGGGCTCGATCAAGTTCGTCGAGGGCATGAGAAAAGAAGTCCTCGAAAAGATGACAACGAAGATCGGGCAGGACCCGATCGGGTAAAAGTCGTGGCATTCAGATGCCACGACAGATTCTTTTTACAACTTTTTATCTACAGCTGCCCCGGCACCTGCCGAAGGCGACATAACTTCAACGTTATTGGCAACATCTGCAGCTTTACCACTACTTTCTTTAAACGCCTGAGCTGCCGCCTGATCTTTTGCCCGTCTCCACTGGGCTTTACGGTAATATCCCAGCGGGTGAGTGACAATCTCGCATAGTTTAGTTTTACCGGTACAGTTCCCATACGTGACCATGGTTTTGCACGACGGGCAGGTGTACTCGGTCCCGCTGCTGCCGGTAATATGCTGCACCTGGTAGTAGGTCATATCCTCCCGGAAGTCCGGTGCAAGACGGTAGAGGTCCATGATGGCGTCTTTGTCAAGGCCAATGTTGGCGAGGAATGAAGTCAGCGCAAACCGAGCCGTGTGAGGCAGATTGATCCCTTTCTGGAGGTCCGAGAGCAGGTTCCTCATGCAGGGCGGGAACGAGTCCTGAGATACTTCCCCTTCGGCGATCAAGCCTTTCTCACCCTTGAGCTGATCCAGCGATTCCCGGATCTCTGCCAGATACGGCTCGAGCACTGGCATCAGCTCAACCGGGACCTTAGCCCCGAAGCCAGCCTGAATCTTTTCTCGAACAGCTTCCTCAAGCAGCCGGGCAAAAGAGTCCCGGGGCACATAGACCATTCCAGAGATAACCTTACGGTTGATCAGTTTCCATTCCAGGTTCCGCAGTCCGGAGGCATACCGAAGGTAGTCGGTGAAGTGAATCACGAACTCCCGGTCCTTGACCCGGGAAGAGACCCCGAAGTCAAGTCCGACATCGATCAGCCCGACGTCGCCTTCGCCGAGCATAAGTTCGTAGGCCCTCTTGGACTCCCATAAGGCGAAGCGTTTGATTAAGTACGGGTCTTCGGTCATGGCCACCATCATACGGGCCACAGGGTACGATAACAGCTCCCGCTCTGGATCAAGCAGCAGATCATCGGTATGAGCCTCCCCCTTCAGGGCATTGAGTACACGTTTTTTCGCCCTGGTGCGCACCTGCCCGTATGCGGGCTTATGGACAATATCCGAAAGAGAAAAGTTACGGTCCCTGACGTAGGACATCGCCTCCTGGGTAAAGGGATATTTGGCATAAGCGACCGCATCCATCACATGCCCTCGTCAACCGGGTTACAGCCACACTGGCTGTCAGCAACATAGGCTGTTCTTGTTATAATGGTTGCATCTCAGGTAAAAGCTTTGTCAATCAGATTTTGCGATTAATAAGTAAACATTATCGTCCGAAGGGCGTGCGCTAGGATGGAATAAGCGAGCGTCGAGGGATGTTCGCGTTGTCTCCACACTTTGGACCAAAAGGTCCAAGTTCTGTTTTTAATACGGGTCATTTTAATTGTAATATACTGCGGATGAGAATCTGGTGATGATATGGCCAGGAGGATGGAAATGGCAGATAAAGGTGGTATGTCCGTAAAAGAGGCAGGACGTAAAGGAGGTCAGGCAACCTCTAAGTCCCACGACCGAACGTTCTACGAGGAGATCGGCCATAAAGGTGGCGTGAAGGGCGGCCAGCGTGTGCGCGAGCTCATTCAGAAGGGTAAAGCGGCCGAAAGAAGATAAAAGAAGTGTGGGCATCAAGTTTGAGATGATCAAACTTGAGCCTTCTCGTCCGGTTATTCTGACTCGATACGAGGTGCTAGCAGGTAGATGACAGAGCCATTACCACTGGCGATGTTGAAGGTGAGCTTGACCGGGTAGTCAGAGCCCAGGTCGATGTTAACCTGCTCAGCCTTGCCCAGCGACTTGACGATGTCGTTCAGGTAATCCAGAGAGAACAGCGACCGGACATTGCCGGTAGACTGCAGCGAAATAAGGCTGGACTCGGGGATTTCCAGGCGCACCTTATCCAGGTCACCCTCGGCTTCAACGTAGAACGTCTTATCATATACGCCCAGAGCCATGTGATCGGACACCTTCTCCGCGGCCTTTACAGCTCGCTTTAATTCGGCGCCGTTCAGCACGATCTTTGCCGGCAGTTCAAGAGTCGGTACTTTAGGCTCTTTTCTGATCGAGCTGGGGTCCAGCAATGACAGAGTATATGCCAGCCCTCCTGTGCGTATTTCCAGCTTACGGGTTTCCTCGTTGAGGTTGAGCTCCAGCCGGTCGTCCCTGGCAGTCATGCCAAGGATATCCATGAATCTGACCAGATCTATACCTATCTCGCCTTCCGTGGCTTCAAATGTGTCGAACGCTTTAGCGTTCAGGTCAAAGGCCACCATGGCGACGTTCGCCGGGTCCACCGCGCGGGCGGAGATGGAGTCCTTCGTGATCCTGAACTTGGCCTCATCGACCAGAGTCGAAACGGCTTCGATCGCGTCCTTGAAGACCTCTGCATTGATTGCCGCCTTGAACATGTCGTATTCCTTACCCTTGGTAGTTACTAACTGTAGTAATCGCTATAGCTAAATAAAAGCTTTGATGCCTGGCACCAGTGATGCCTGGCACCAGTGCCAGCTGGCCAGTGCCAGCGTCAGTTATACTCACGCCAGGTCTTACCGCATTGCGTGCAGCGGAAGAACCGTACTTCGCTCTCATCAGCGCTGCGCAGCTGCCTCATCCACCAGTACGCTTTCTGGTTCCCGCAGTCGGGACACTTGACATCGGTAGTGGTCGGAAGTCCGGCATCCTCCTTGTTATCCAGCACAGTCATTTCGCGCTGCTGATCCTTAACAGGGCCGCCGACGATCATGTTGCCGGCCGCGGCTTTCTTCTCGTGGCCGCACTTGCGGCATTTTACCACGCCACCCGTGCCCGGCCTCATGATGCTCTTGCATTTTGGACAGAATTCCATGAATATGATCCCTCTCATCGCCTGCGGGCGAAAATTACCGGCACATCGCAGACACCAAGCATAACCACGTCACCCGGGTCAGATTCTGCATTCGTGATGCCGTAGAAATCCGCCAGCGGCCGATCGACTCTACCGGCCCGCCCGGGTCTCCGTGAGAATGGGAATAGACGCCCACAGGCTTAAGGATTGTGGCGTTTAATCCCGTTTCTGCGTGGGCGGAGCCCACGTCAGACTCATCTATTACATCGTCTTTGTTGGTGAAAACGATCTGGAGTATCGGTACGTTCTATGATTCATAGCTCATATATAACGACTACTTATGAGTATCGCTGCCGAGTATTGTTTATCTCAATAACCCCCAGCTTATTACCGGGAAGTACCTGAGTTCTGGAGCTTACACGGTTTCGGCTGGCTTCACAGGCTTCTTCTTGATCAGCGAAAATAATAACGCCCCGATTACCGCGAGAACGACGCCTATGATCAACATTACAGGCAAGCAGCATACAAGGTTGCCGAAGACAGTCCCGAGGATCGAGGTATCGCCATACGGTACTAGTAAAGAAAAGATGATACTAAGTACCATGGCCACCGGCCTGTGGATGATTTCCGCGACCGCGCCTGCAATAGCCCCTGCAGTAGCCGCTTCAACTTTCGTCGTGTACGGTGCCATCTTTGCCGCAAGCACTCCCGCGCCAAAGTAGGTCAGCAACTGTAGCCCTAGTATGGCCAGGAAAGCCAGGCCGATCATCATGAATCCCACTGGTGGCAACTCAGGCGTCCCCGTGGGAATATTCTCGGGATCTCCATATTTCTCCTGCCACTGCCTGGACTCCTCGATGAATTGTGGTCCGCCGATGAAGTCCACGAGGATATCTCCGGCGAGCGTCAGGCAAATTAGTATGATGGCTGCGATGATGCCTGCTTTGATCGCTTCAGTATATTTTTTATCCATGATTAAACACCTGTCAAGTAATGATTATACGTGCTTTATAATAATTTTACCCGCACCCAGAAGCCGAATCCATCAAAGCCGTTACAGTGTTGGTAAGACAGAGAATAAGCAGTCTTCGTTCACGGGATAAACAGCCCTTGATTGTTAAAGATGTCCCGTGCCACGTTATTCGCCCACGCTACAGAGCCGACATCAGCCACTTTATGGGCGTCGCTGCCTATCGTGTACTTCACCCCGGCATCCCGGCAGTTCACCAGAAAGTCCCGGGAGGGCAGACAGTGCTTTGAATTGATCTCAATGGCTACATCGTTGTCCCTTAAAAGCTCCACCAGCCGATCCTCATATTCCTGAACGGGAGTGAAATCAACGCCCGCGCTCCAGGCGTGGTGAGCCAGGACATCGACACGCTTGTCCTGCACCGCCCGAAAAACGGCATGATAGTAAATTTCCCAGGACGGAGCTCCATGGAAAGATGCGAGGACCAGGTCCATGCCTTCCCGGTCCGCGAGGTCGACTTCCCCGGTGGAGAGTATCTCGGCCTCGATTCCCACCAGGACTTTTACCCGGTACGAGGGCTGCAACAGATCTACCTCTTTTTTCGTCTCCCGCACCATCTTTTCAGTAACGCCGCTCCCGTGCCCCGGTCCGTGGTCAGTCAGCGCGACCAGATCCAGTCCCTTCAGCTCCGCTGCCTCGATGACGTTATGCACGCTATCCCTGCCGTCCGATTTACTGGTATGCACGTGCATGTCGACTTTCATCGGTGGGAGCTCCGGAATGTACATTACATTGTACCCGGGCAGGCTTAAAATTTCCCCCGGTTCCAGTACAGGTATAACACCCGCTGCAAAGCGGAGAAGTTAGTCCCCACAGCCACGATGGCAATGGCGATGGTCATGGCTCCGAAGCCCAAAAAAGTGTAGGCGCTGAGGCAGGAGAAGATGATGAGCGTGATGACAGTCTCGGGCCGGCCGTAGATACCGACACCCTCGAGAGGGTCCTTGATCTTGCCATCGTGCTTCTGCTGGTATCCGATCTCGGCATAGACGACCGGCTTGATGAACGTGTTGATCATCGATCCGAAGACTGCGATGGCGACGAGCCGCATGTCGACCAGCCCGCCGAGGCCGATGCCCAATAAGACAATACAGTCCACGTACTTATCGACAATCCAGTCGATAGCTGCGCCGAACTTGGAGGACCTGTTTTTAATGCGGGCCACGCCGCCGTCTATGAAATCCAGCAGTCCGGATAATAGTAGCGCAGCGGCACCTGCATAGATCAAGTTCACCCCATACAGCACCCCTGCGGCAATACCTAGTAACAATGAGAGCAGCGTGATCTGGTTCGGGGTAATGCCGGTAGCGGCAAAAGCCCTGGAAACCGGGCTGATAAAGCCGATCAGGTGATCGCGATACTTGGTGAGGTTCAAGCGCTGTCCTCCGGGGACATGAAGTTTAGAGGCAAATAGTACTTAAAGTTAGTGTATCAGGGGTAAGTGATACTTTAAAATACTTAATGGCGGATATTCTTAATTCAGGTTATTAAATGGTAAAGGCTTCTGGTATGGCGAAGAATAAGCAGGTCAACCGCGCATTTTACATCGGCCGCTTCCAGCCATTCCACCTTGGTCACCTGAAGGTGATCAGTCAGATCGCCGAGGATGTCGACGAGCTTGTCATCGGCATAGGTAGCGCTCAGCTAAGCCATACGCCGGAAAATCCGTTTACAGCCGGTGAGCGTATTATGATGATCTCCCGGAGCCTGGAAGACCTGGACCTTTACAATTACGTCATTCCCATCAATGACATCTACAGGAATGCCATCTGGGTATCCCACGTCGAATCGATGACACCCCCGTTTTCGTGCGCGTATACGAATAACCCGCTGGTATCTCGCCTGTTTTCTGAGGCGGGATATGAGGTAAATCACTCGCCTATGTACAATAGAAGCGCTTATTCGGGAACTGAGATCAGGCGACGGATGCTAGCCGACGAGAACTGGCAGCAACTGGTGCCGCCTGCGGTGGTCAAAGTAGCAGAAGAAGTCTGTGGCGTCGAGCGGCTGAAGCAGGTCAGCCTGAAAGGTGACATAGAAAGCGGGTAATACTACAGATAACACTGCAGTGATTAGATACTATTCCGCGATATCTTGCCAAAGATAGCGATGACTTGCGTATCCGAGTTACTAAAGGCTTGACCTCAGTCAAGCCTACCAATCCGGACGAGTGACTTGACAGGCACGCCGCCGAAGGAGTCGGCCCCGTGCTTGTCGATGATCACCGCGATGGCCACAGCTTCGCCGCCCCTATCCTCGATAAGCTTGACCGTTTCTTCCATCGTCGATCCCGTGGTGATCACATCGTCGATGATGACACAACGCTTACCCTTGATGTCAGCATAGTTCTCACTAAGAGTAGGCTGAGTCGGGTGCTGCTTGGCGGATTCATCAGATCGGTGCTTTCCGGGGTGGATTACCGCCAGTTCGGCACCGTACTGGTAGGCTACCACGTTCGCCAGAGGCACGCCGCTTAAAGCGATACCTACGACTACATCCACGTTGGTGTCGAGCTCGTTTAAGACCTCCTCGACCATGTCGGCCATGCAGGTAGCGATGAGCATGATCCGGTTCGAGCTCTTGCCGATGGTGCTCCAGTCAATGAATATGTCCTTGGGTGCCTGCGCTCCGGTTTCTTTCTTTGCGCGGGTGAGCAGCCAGGTGGCAGTCTCCCGGGAGATGTTCAGCTCGTCGGCGATCTCGCCAGAGCGGAGACCTCGGTTCCTGAGTTCGATCGCCTTTTCGATAAGGTCGTTAACGTTCTTCATGTCACTTACTCCTCGTAGCGAATCGTTTTTTCTGCCGGAGGGGCGATCCGCACACATTGCACGTTTCGCCTTCCGGGTAGGCTCTGCCACATCCGATACAGCGCTTTTCCCAGACGATCCCATACCTACTTTTCTTCTGCCTCAGCGAGCGGATGCGCACGCCAGCTTTGCGGGCAATGTTCTGTACTGAGTAGTCGTCGGTGAGCAGCTCGACGTCTTTCCCGGCCAGCTTTTCCTGAAGAGCCAGTGCGAGAAGGTCCCGGTCTGTCAGAGATAGCCGCTGGTCATCGCCTGTGGCTACCGTCATTTGCCGGATAGCCTGAATGAACTGGTCCTCAGCCTGGATTACCCGCAGCCCCTCAATCATGTCAAGCCGCAGCTTTGACCGCTCATCCTTTACTTCCCCATAGACCCCGGGAGATGTCACGATCTCGCCGTCATCAGGTATGGAACCGTAAATGAATGCGGACGTATCCAGTACATATGTGATGACCATCGTTACCTATTTTTCCCGGCCGCGATATAAAGATATCGAAGGATTGTCTCCGGCTTTCCCCGGTAAACCTGATCTGGTACGTATGCTGTCGTCCAGCCGGCGGATCCGCTGCTGAAGCCTGTCAAGCTGATCGGCCATTTTTTCGTGGGCAGAAGCAAACCGGACTGCTATCCCCTTTTCATCCATCGCCATGTATTCCTGAAGAGCCCGGCTGGCAAAGACTCCCGGCAGCATTCGCCCACGTCTCCGTTCCACCCATGCGGAGACATCGTCATCTAACTCAATCACCAGCGTTCGCATTCTGACCATATCAATTTAAACTGACCATTATTTATACCTGAGTCCCGTTTAGACACGAACTGACTCAGCCGGCAGGGCCCACACAAATCTGAAATACACATTTTTTTAGAATTCACACTGTCCGGTGAAGGGTCAGTTTATTATATCAACAAAACATTATAACGAGATATCAAGGGGATATACATGGAATTACCCGCGAAGCAGCCCGAAAAGTATTACATCGTCTCGATTGAGCAATACCTGTCACTGCTGAATGCCGAGAAAGTAAAAGACTGCTTTAGTGGGCTACAGTATCTCGCCGGGCGAGATTCATTCCGGGAAAGGATCATCGTGGTCAGGGCCAATGTCTCCGAGCAGATCAGAAGCAGGTACAACGTGACAAAAAGAGCTTTCTACGGGGCGAACAGAGGCATTGAGTTTACCGCCCAGACAACTCTGGATACCGGGGAAAATTAGCCCGGGTCAGCCGTTGATAGACCGGGCGAAGGTCAGGTAGCCACAAACGTCTCCTGACGAGACTTTTTCGATTTTACCGGATATTCTGCCCTCTTCTACAGTAAACTCTACGATAGACGGGTCGGACATCCGAGGGTGTGTCGGGCTTCCCGGACAAACAAGCAGTACGTCAGTCTGGTCGATGATCGGGCGGTGAAGATGGCCGAAGATCAGTACGTCCACCTCCATTTCAAGGGCAAGATACCTCATGTTAGTCAGGTCCGAGGTATGCTTACCGCTGTGCACTACCCCGAAACGTAGCCCTTCAACCTCAAACCGTTCGCGTTCGGGAAGCAGATCCCGGAGTACCGGAGAGTCGGAATTCCCGTGGACCGCAACAAGGCGCTTGCAACCCTTTTTCAGTGACTCGTAAGCTTCCAGCGTGTTAAAGTCGCCAGCGTGAACTACGATATCAGCTTTACCTGCGAAGTCCAACAGCTCCCGGGGCAGCGGGCACATCAGGTGCGTGTCGGAGAGGGCCAGTATTTTCATCAATCTATAATTCACCTGTAATACCAATAAGTTTCCCCTGTTAGAAAGGCAGGTAGTCCAGCATACTCGATCGGGACTATGGCGGCCCTGTCGGCTCCAGTGGAGTCTTTGAGGCCAGTTCCGGGTGCGGCACAGTCATTCCGGGCGGCAGGCCACCCATAACCATTTTCTCTCTCGGCGCCCCGCATTTTTTACACTTTGGGGGACAGCACGAACCGTGGAGGTGATAAGCATGACACTTGCCAGGCGTGCAAAGTACATGATGCTCCGTCCCACAAATAGTACAAACCCATTTTGGCATGAACGTTCTATTTGTTACGAACGATTATATAGATTTCGGATGCAAGCGACAGGGAGTTTTTATTCGTGCACACGATGAACGACAGGCCCTCACAGTTAAATATATAGCACAGCGTACAAACTGCTTGACAGGACTTTTCACCCAAAATGGATGCCGAATACCAGCAATACTTCCCAAAGCAGGCCTATTACCCGAACCAGCGGGAAGCCATGGACCGAATATATAATGCCCTCCTCACCGGCAAGCTAGTCCTATTTGAGGGCGCGTGCGGTACTGGAAAGACTCTGTCAGCACTGGCTCCTGCAATGGCCATCGGTAAACAAATGGGTAAAAAGGTCATCATAGCTACGAATGTCCACCAGCAGATGGAACAGTTCATAGAGGAAGCCCGGGAAATCAGAGCGATTGCGGATATCAAAGCGGCGGTGGTAAAAGGCAAAGCGCACATGTGTCCGCTGGAAAAGGAGTACGAAGAGTGCTCGGTGCTGCGAGAAAATACTTACGAGTTGCTTAAGCTGGAGCAGGAGCTGGCCGATCTGCGGCGTATGGAGAAAGAGACGCTAGCAAAGATCAGGACCGACCGGAGTTTTTCGGACGTGCACGAGGGACTAGTCAACGGGATGCGGACTGCCGAAGAGCGAGCGGCAGCGTTAAAAAAACGCTCGTGCAGCTACCTGCGAGAAGTACTGCTAAACGAAGACAACTCCTTCGCCGAATGGCTTTTTGCAGGCGTAAGAACAGCTGAAGAGATTGCTGCCGCATCGTTGAAAGACGGCCAGTGCGGCTACGAAATGCTCAAGCGCTGCATGAAGGACGCCGATCTGATCATCTGCAACTACCACCACTTGCTTGATCCCGACATAGCGGGAACGTTTCTAGGTTGGACAGGCTGTGATCTCGAGAATGTCATTCTCATCTTTGATGAAGCCCATAACCTGGAACAGCAGGCTCGCTCACACTCATCGGCCACGCTCTCAGAGCTCACAATCGAAAAAGCCATTGGAGAAGCGGCAGGGATGAGAAGCACCCGGAAAGATGATATCGAATTCTTTTTGTTCCTCCTGAAAGATACCGTCCGCGGGGCCTATGAACACAGCTTCGGATTCGGGGACGCAGAACGTATCGGCCATGCCTGGCAAGATATAACTATCAGAGACCCCCAGGGCGGTGATGACACACTCCGACAGAAACTGCTCCAGGACCTGAAAGCCAGGGGCATTGATGTCAGGAAGCTGCTGGAGGAAGCTATCGATCGGGGCCTGGACATTGATGACCGCTACCGGAAAGAGTTCAAAGAAGGCCGTTCGGAGGGCTGCAAGTCGTCGTCGCTGCTGGCCGTTTCATCATTTATGCTAACTTACATCGACCGATCGAATCAGGTCGACTATTACCCTTTGCTCAACGTACGCCGCTCCAAAGAAGGAGATGTATATGGGCGAATCGAGCTATTCTGCTGCATCCCGACCGACGTCACGAAGCCGCTGCTCAACGGCGCTTTCGGCGCGGTGCTTATGTCAGCCACGTTGAAGCCTTTCGACATGGTCAAGGCTACGCTGGGCATCGACCGGCCGACTGAAGAGATCACCTTCGGCACGACGTATCCCCCGGAGCGCCGGCGTACGCTGGCTGTGGACATCACACCCCAGTTTGCGAAGAACCGGGACGAACCGGCAACGGTAAACAGCATTGTCTCGCTACTGCGAGACGTCGTGGATAAGTCGGAAGGCAATGTGCTCATCGTCTTCCCGAGCAGCGGAGAAGCCCGGAAGTACGCAGGGATGCTTGACCTGAAAGTACCAGTATTCATGGATGAGGCAGGTGTCTCAGCCCAGGATACCAAGATGGAGTTCTTCAGGCAGGGCGAGGATGGCAAAAAAGCAGTGCTAATCACCTACCTCTGGGGCACCCTCACCGAAGGAGTAGACTACAAGTTCGACCGGTGCCGCACAGTAGTAGTGGTCGGAGTCGGGTTCCCGAACCTGAACGACCGCATGAAGGCTATCCAGAGATCTTACGACGGCAAGTTTGGACCGGGAAAAGGCTGGGACTACGGCGTCCTGTACCCGACGATCCGGCGCATCAGGCAAGCCTGCGGTCGAGTAGTCAGGTCACCTGTGGATTATGGAGTACGGGTGCTGGCCGACGCCCGGTTCACCCACGCGTCGGTCATGAAGCTCAAGCGGTATTCCATCCACATGCAGTTCCCTGATATGGAGAGAAAAGAGTTCATCGACGTCCAGCCCGAGAAAGCGAAGTACTCCATGATGAACTTCTTTGGTGATATAAAATCATCGGACAGTTCGAAGCAGTAATTCTCCCCGGATGCCGGGCATACATCGTCCTGAACCTGCTCCTTTTCACCCGGCGGGGGAGATACAGATATATACTCCTTCGGATATCTATTAATCCACCGCGCCGATCAAAGCATTCGTTTTGATTAGTGTGAAACGTCCGATTCTGATTCGGATGGTGCCACAAGGCACAGCTACGTCTCTATCCTCCGGAGGAGACGCAATGCGGTTGTGACTTTACAGCCCGATAGGGCTGCATAGGAAGTCACCCTTAACACTATAAGAGGAAATATTATGGCGAGAAAAGCAGGCAAGAAGGTAGACGCCTTCCGTGCAAAGAACTGGTACCAGGTCATTGCACCGGTAGAGTTCAACAGGGCAAACATTGGTGAGACACTGGCAGACGAACCGGGCAAACTGATCGGCAGGATTATGGAATCGACCCTCGGCGACGTCACTGGTGACTGGACCAAGCAGAACATCAAGATGATCTTCCGGATCGACGAGATCGGCGGCAACAGCGCCTACACCTCGTACCTCGGCCACGAGCTGACCCGGGACTACATGAGATCCTTAGTCAAGCGCAGGACCTCCAAGATCGACGCTAACCTCGTCGTCACCACCAAGGATGGCTACAAGGTCCGCGTCAAGCCCATTGTCTTAACGGTCAAGAGGGCCCGCACCAGCCAGATCGAGAGCATCCGCCAGATCATGCTCACCGTGGTCGCCAAGCGGGGCTCCGAGCTCGGCTTCACAGACTTCGTCAGCGAGGTAGTCACCGGCAAGGTCGCCTCCGAGATCTACAAGAACACCAAGAACATCTACCCGCTGCGCAGGGTCGAGATCGGCAAGTCCGAGCTCGTCTACAAGCCAGCCGTCGCCGGCTCCATCGTACCCGCAGCGGCCCCGGCTCCGGCACCAGCCCCGGAACCCACAACCCCGCCAGCGCCGCAGGAATAAATTCACAGTAAACTGCAGCCCTTCTGGGCTGCTAACCACTTTTCTGATAAGTTTTTATGTCCTGGCGTTTAATAAAGTAATAGTGCCCTAGCGCCTTTGCGTTTCATATTAGTGCCAGGGTTGTTCATGCCCCGCGTTTCCTGAGATGTATAAAGCTCAGGTTGACGTTTTTGAACTTTTGCACGGACTTGATAGCGGTATCGCGGACACCGCCGTCCTCATCCCGGAGCATATTCATCAGAGGCTTCACAGCCCGCTCGTCGCCGATCTCACCCAGCGCCCAGGCAGCATCCTTGCGGACGAACCAGTTCTGATCTCGCAGTGCAAGAATCAGAGGCTCGACAGCCCGTGAGTCGTTAAGTATACCGAGTGCCCGGGCAGCATCCTTTCGCACGTAGCCCCGGCCATCCCTCAACATATTTATCAGCGGCTCGACAGCCTGAGGATCACCAATATGGCCCAAAGACTCGGCAGCGTTCTCCCTCACAACGGGCTCTTCATCTTCGAGAGCTTCGATGAGTGCAGGCACAGCCCGGCGATCTGCGATCTTTCCAAGCAGCTCCGCAGCGATCTCCCGGACTCCGGAATCAGAGCTCTTCAACTCGGGGATCAGGTGTTCTGTCATGTTATGCAAGGCGATTTTCGCGTTCTTGCGAACGTCCGGGTCCTCGTCGTTGAGCGCGGTAGATAGCGCATCGACAGCTCGTATGTCGCCGATCTCACCCAGCGCCAGCACCGCATCTTCCCGAACCATATTACCGGCATCGCCCATTGCATTTACCAGTACGTCGACAGCCCGGGAATCCCTGAGACAGCCCAGCGCGCTGGCTGCACACTTGCGGACTGTCCACGACTTGTCCTGGAGCGCCCGCATAAGATGCTCGGTTGCCCGGGTATCGCCCTGCCAGCCCAACGATTCCGCTGCAGTCATCCGCACAGTAGGTTCTGTATCCGTGTTCAAGACCCGGATGAGCACATCGACTGCCCGGCGATCGGCATACCGTCCGAGCGCTGTTACCGCATCCTTCCGGGAAAACGCATCTCTGCCGAGGGCAAGTGTAACAAGATCAGTGAAAGTCTGCACAGGTGCAGCCTCGACCGGGGCAGAAGCTTTCTGAGGCTCCGATGGTGTAGTATCAGTAAGCTGTGGCGTAAAGGCTTTTAGCCGGGACAGCGCCAGCGTAGCTGCCGCTCGCACATTAGCATCCGGGTCGCCGGTGGCCGCTTTTAATGCCATCGCTACCCGGACGTCACCAATCTTGCCCAGAGAGCGTGCGGCTTGCCGGCGGACTCGGACATCCGCGTCTCGCAAGCCGGCGGACAAGGGGATCACAGCCCTGCTATCGCCCGTGAGTCCCAGAACTTCGGCTGCACCACGCCTGATACCCGGTTGTGAGTGCCGGAGTGCATCGATGAGCAGCCCGGTCGAATTAGCGCCGAACCTACGTAACGTCCAGGTGGCCTCCCGGCGTACGATGACGTCGGAATCGCCGAGTGCGTGGATCAGGTGACTCACAGCCCGGAGATCCCCGGTAGCGCCCAGAGCCCGCATCAGTTCCGCCTTGGCCCGGAAATCGGTAGCAGTAGCTAAGATATGCGTCGATCGGCTTGGGTCTGTCACGACTTTGGACAGCTCGGCAGTGCTATAAACACCAGGATCACCCATAACGAAAACCAGGCTATGTATATGATAATAATCCTTTACCGGGTAATAAATAGATTTTGTTTCGGCTTTATAATTATCAAATGAGCAAACAGGAGTATTATCTTCCAGACGCTTTAGCGACTACCATCAGATGCTGCCAGACTCGACGAGACGATCGAAGATGGCGACGAGCAGGGGATCAAACTGGGTTCCCGCATTTTTCCTGATCTCGCACAGCGCGTGTTCCCTGCCAAGGCCTTTGCGGTAAGGCCGATCGGCGATCATAGCGTCGTATGCGTCGGCGATTGCCAGTATCCGGCACTCAAGCGGGATCTGATCGCCTGCAAAGCCAGAAGGATATCCGGACCCGTCATACCGTTCATGGTGGTGCCGAATCAGCCGGGCAACGGAGCCCAGGTGGAAGGAACGGCTCGCGATGTTAGCGCCGATCTCTACGTGTGATCTCATGAGAACCCATTCCCCGTCATCCAGACTCCCGGGCTTCATCACGATCTCGTCAGGTACACCGATCTTACCCAGGTCGTGGAGCCTTGCCAGCAATTTCAGGCTGGCCTGTGCATCTTCTCCGAGCCCCAGTGCCTGGGCCATGGCATCCACGATCGAAGTGAGCATCCGGGTATGTCCGTGGTCCATGTAGTCCCGCTCGGAGAGAGCCAGGAGAATCATATCGATGGACTTGGACCGGGAGTAGTCGTTCCGCACTTTGTTTTCGTACATCATCCGGTCCGCCCGCTTATATGCATCCGGGAGGAGCTCATCAGCGCCAGTAGTGGCCAGACCGACGGACATGCTAACAGGGGAGCGAGACTGGCCATCATTGTGGTTCCCGATGTCTGAGTGTAGCCGGTCCAGCAGCTTACCCGCAACGATCTCATCACAGCAAGGCAGAATTACACAAAATTCGTCGCCTCCGATCCTGCAAATCGTGCCCATATCTGAGAAGACACTCGAAAGTAGTTGCCCGGTTGACCGGATGTGCTGATCACCTGCAGTGTGGCCAAGAGTATCATTGATCAGCTTGAGTCCGTCCACATCCACTGCCACGAAGCTGACGGGAAGCTTTGTTGCATCACTTCCGAGCCGCTCTAGCTCCAGCTCGAAAAACGACCGGTTATACAGGCCGGTCAGGCCATCGTGGTAACTCAGATCTTTCAGCAGCAGCTCGCTTCGCTGCAGCCCTTCCAGAGCCAGGTTACGCTCGTTGATGTACTTTCCCTGCTGGAGGTTCTGGATCGCCATTCGGGTCACTTTCTCGGACACCACGCTGAAGGTTGCGACAACCTGTTTAAACTGGTATTCGGTCATCCTGGGTAAAGCGGCAATAATACCTCTGGCTTCCCCGGATGGAATCCCGGCATCAGCCAGTATGCAAGTGAGCTTTTGCGGATCAAGCTGGGTAATAGCCACCTGACCGATGATCCAGAAAGCAATAGTATGCCCATTTACCGACATAGGTATTGCAGCTTCAACCATTCCCGTACAAGGGCATGAGTACCGGGCACCGGAGTTCAAAACAGCTCTCCGGACAATGTCGTCGATACAACGGAGACAACACCCGGCGGCCAGTCCGTCAGCGCCGGCGATTCTCAGGCATAGCTGTGTGAAGTTACTGCGAGTATTCAGAGGAGTTCCGTCAGGTGCGACAATGACTGACGCTACCCCAAAAGCCGCAGACATCGTATCCTGAAGCTCCTGTATAGCCAGGTCCCGGATCAGGTCTTTGAAGTCGAGGGAAGAAAGATCGACCTCCGGACTGGTCAGTGCCGAGATCCGGCGCTGGAGCGTCGTCTCTGCATACCGGCTGTCGGTGATGTCCTGCAGTAGTAGCACATGGGCAAAAACCGCTGCAGCAGCATCGTAGCGAGGGGTAAGAACCGCTACGGACAGTATGGTATTTCCCCGGCGGGTTACAGTGGCGATTTCGGCGTTCGAGCCCTCCAGGCTGCTTGTGCGTATCAAGTTTTTCAGCCGTTCTCGATCTACGGGACCGGCCAGTAATCGCGTGAAATCGGTGCCGGCCAGTTCTCCCCGGGTGTACTCGTACTTATAGTAAAAAGCCCGGTTCGCATAGGCGATCGTTCCGGTCCGGTCGATCATCAGGATACACTCAGGGAGATTCTCGACCAGATACGTCAGCTTGCGGACTTCTTCCTGCAGCATGGCACCAAGGCGATTGGAGCGGCTCTGGAAGATAAGCTCCTTGACAACATCGATTGCCCCCTGGACCGGTTCGCCTACATCTTTGACCGGTAACAGCACACCGGAGAGTACGTACTTGATTGCCTCGACAGGCATGCCGTCACCTCCGGGATTAGACATCACGACTACAGGTACCCGGGCATCCGAGCCTTTCAGAAAAGCGACGGCGTCTGAGGCGTTTTTGTCGAGGCCTATCAGGACAGCGTCGAACCTGCGATCTGCAATCGTTCGGATAGCAGCCTGGATATCGTCGACCTGTTCGATCGCCAGGCCAGCCTGTGATAATGCGGTACGGGTCTTCGCAGCCTCATCGCAGTCGCCGGCAATCAGCAGTACAATGCCCGTAAGCTCTGTCATATCCGAACCTCCCCGAGAACTTATCCCGCTTTCCGCCCGATGGCGCCCGGGTTGCCCACACGGTTAACCGATGCCAGGGCGCTCAATGCCCGAGAGGCCTCTTCGCGCACTCGCTGGTTATCGTCCCGCATGCTGACAGACAGAGCAGCTACAGCCTGTGGATCTCCGATCAAACCCAGGGATTTCACGGCATTCAGACGTACCTGACTGCTGGGGTCATTCCGTAACTGGAAGATCAGTTCATCCTCAAGGTATGCCAGCCCGATTTTCGCCCCCCGGACGGCAGTGGTGTCCCGGCCCTGCCTTGCAATAACAAGAGCCTCGGCGGCCCGCAAGTCGCCAATCATGCCAAGGGAAGCAGCGGCATACCCGACCACGTCGCTGTCCCTATCCTCAAGCGCCTGGATTAACGGCTCGACCGCCCGCAAGTCGCCTGTTTCACCGATCGCTGCGGCTGCCCTGCACCGGGTTTCGACAGAACTATCCTTCAATAACCGTATAAGGGCAGGGACTGCCCGCTTATCGCCGATGGCGCCGAGCGCGCTAATGGCAGCCTGCCTAACAGTATCTTCCCGGTCATCGAGGGCAGTGATCAGTGGCTCTACCGAGCGAGGGTCTCCGATCTGCCCCAGCTTTGCCACAGCGTCCACCCGAAGGATTGTAGCCTCCGCAGACAGCTGTATCAGCAGTTCCGGTAGAGATAAAATCACCGATACTGGCAGGACTGTGTCATTTTCTGCGTGTGTCGGGGCGATGTTCCGAGGTACGGGGGTCCCGGCGTCCAGTTTCCTGATCGCCCCGGCAGCTGCCTGTCGTACGCTTTCGTCAGTGTCAACGGTTGCCGCTACCATCAGATCCTTGCAGCCTGAGCCCCCGATTTTACCCAGCGCCCAGATCGCTTCCCGGCGAACCCGCGGATCCGAGTCCCTGACAGCCAGTTTTACTGACTCGATGGAGGTCGGATCCTGGATTCTACCCAGTGCGCATACTGCTTCACGCCGAACGTACCACTCTTCGCCGGTGAGAATTTCCGTGAGTGCCTGGACAGCCCGGGAATCGTTGATCCACCCGAGCGACTCCGCTGCATTCCGCTGCCGGTAACCCTGGCGGTCCTTAAGGGCCCGGATCAGCGCATCGATGGCAGGCTTACCGATCTTCCCTAGCGCCATTGACGCTTCCCGGCGCACGATGATGCTCCGGTCATCCAGCGCGGAAATAAGGGTGGGCACAGTACCGGGGTCCCCAATCTCCCCCAGCCTCCAGGCAGCTTCTTTACGCGTATGGGAGTCGTCCCCTGTTTGTAAAACAGAGATCAGGTGAACGACTTCAGACACAGCCCCTGCCCGGTCACCGGTTAGTGGAATACCCGTATTGTTTCCCATGAGTCAAACCCTTAGCCACATACAGATTAAGTGAAATTTATGGACAAGCTGGTAAATAGTTTTGGTTATTTTAATATAATTAAGAATTAAGAAGATTAACTAGTTAGGACCGGGAGGAAAGTAAAAAAGGCATTAGTAAAGGTGCCTTACCTCATTTCGCTTCAGTTTCCTTGCCTTTCTCGATGAGCTCTTTCACCCTCTGCCCACCCTTGTGGCCTCCGGCTTCCCCACCCTTGTGGCCGATCTCCTCGTAGAATTCGTGGCCATGAGTCTTCGCCGTTTTCTCCCCGCCTTTGTGGCCTGCTTCACGCACGGTCATTTCTTTCTTATGCTCCACCATGGTGTATCACCGAGAACTGCTTCTCACTACAAGCTCATTAACCTGCCTCGCAGGATCGGCAGTATTTGGCGAGAGAGTACCTCCGTACACCTTTTTAAAAAAACCGGACAGGCTTAAGATTAAGCTCGACAGGCTAATTATAAGCCAGTCATGCTTAAATATCAGCACATTGAAACATCGAGTGCAATGTCATTGGATCTTTCCCTCCAAAAGTTCGGCTTAATCAAGAGAGATACCCCCCGGGTAGTGAACCTTGACCCCCTCCAGACAGGAGGCTTGTTAACCCCGGAAGCACGAGAGGCTCTGCTTGAGTGGGGCGACGGGTACTCGGTCTGCGATTACTGCGGTGGCATCCTGGATCAGATTAAAACGCCGCCGATATTTGATTTCATCCATAAGGCGCTGCCGGCTTTTCTCGACATGGAGCAAGCCAGGGTCACTAACGGTGCAAGGGAGAGCAAGTTCGCGATCATGCACGCCATGTGCAAGGAAGGAGACACGGTCGTACTGGATGGCAATGCCCACTACTCGTCGATTGTTGCGGCACAGCGGGCCCGGCTCACGGTCAAGCTCGTGCCGAAGACTCCTGCGCCGGATTATACAATCACGCCAGAAGCCTATGCAGCCACCTTTGAAGAAGTGAAGCAGCAAACCGGCAAACCGGCAGCTCTGGCTCTGCTAACGTACCCGGACGGAAACTATGGTAACCTGGCGGATGCGAAAGCGATCACCAAAGTAGCCCACGAGTACGGCGTGCCCATCATCCTCAACGGAGCGTACGCCATCGGCAGGATGCCTTTTAAAGGAAAGGACCTGGGTGCAGATTTTGTCGCGGGAAGCGGCCACAAGTCCATGGCCGCATCAGGCCCGGTAGGAGTGCTGGGCGTCAACGAGCCTTACGCAGCAAAGCTCCTTCAAAAATCGCCGACACATAAGGCAAAGGAGATCGAGTTTTTGGGTTGCACGGCCAGGGGTGCGACGATCATGACACTCATCGCTTCCTTCCCCGCAGTGGTCGAGCGGACGAAGCCAGATAACTGGGAAAAAGAAGTGGCAAATGCACGCTGGTTCTCGGAACAGATGGAAGCCCTGGGAATGAAACAGCTCGGCGATAAGCCCCACAATCACGACCTGATGTTCTTCGAGGGTAACGTCTTTTACGACATCTCCCAGAAAACCGACAGGTACTTCCTGTACCGGGAGCTGAAGGAGAGAAGCATCCACGGGATCAAGCCCGGGCTGACCAAGAACTTCAAGATCAGCACGCTGGGCGTTGGCCGAGAGAAGCTGGGGTTCGTAGCTGACACTCTTAAGGATATCATTAAAAAGTACAACGGGTAAAGTTGTACCTCGGTGAACTGGCGAATTATGACATCGCATTTACTGAAGCTGGTTTTCCCGCAGTGGCAAGGCTCTGGTGACCGAAGGTACACGTATCACGGCGCCCGGCTAATCCGGGACCGGTTGCTGAAGGCTGGCGAATACGAAGAGGTTCCGGTCAACCTGGACGATATTCAGCTCGAGAATGGAATCAGGGGACACGGACAGATCCTGAACCAGCTGAAAACCGCGAGCGAGATATTGGGGAGAAATGCCCCGGAAAAAATATTTCTGATCGGCGGAGACTGCGGTACAGAACTTGCACCGATCTCGTATCTTAACAAGCGTTATGACGGTGATCTGGCAGTGGTCTGGTTTGACGCCCACGGAGACCTGAATTCGCCAGCGACATCGGTAACCCATAACTTCCATGGCATGCCGTTAAGGTGCCTGCTGGGAGACGGAGATGAAAGCCTGCTTAGCCACTGTTCTTCCCTGCTAACCCCATCACAGGTCATCATGGCAGGTACAAGAGAACTCGACCCGGCAGAAGAAGTTTTCATCAAGGAAAAATCCCTGACCTGCGCTTCGGTGGAAGATATGAAAAGCGACATGGGCCTCCTGGTACAGATGATCACTTCTAAGGGCTATCGCAATGTCTATGCCCATATTGATCTCGACGTCCTGTACCCCGATAAGTACCCCTGGGTGCAGTGCCCGACTGAAGGCGGGCTTGATGCAGGCGAATTAATGGCGCTCCTAAGGGATTTGAAAGAAGAACTTAACCTTGTCGGGGTAAGTATGCTGGAACTACGACCGGCAGAGAACATGGATTTCAACCCGCTCCGAGAACTGACGGATTTTTGCGGCAGCTTGTGAAG
>CAZJRS010000007.1:0-51038 GCA_964548585.1 uncultured Methanocella sp.
ATCGTGGTACCCTCTGTCAGACCCGGCTACCGTCATGTGTTCCACCAGTATACCATTAAAGTCACACCGGACTTCCACCTGTCCCGGGACGAGGTGATCCAGAGGCTCAATGCAGCCGGCATCGGTACAGGCGTATACTACCCAGTGCCGATCCACCAGCAGCAGCTGTATCTTGAGCTGGGCTTTGTCGACTCCTGCCCGGTATCCGAGATGCTCTCGCAGCAGGTCATTTCTCTGCCTGTACACCCGTCGGTGACCGAGCAGGATATCGATTTTATCGCACGGGCGATCCGGGGGCTTTAACGTGAGAGTCGGAGTCATCGGCGCGGGCGCGATGGGGCAGAACCACATCCGCACCTACAGCCAGATGAAGGACGTCGAGCTCGTCGGCATTGCAGACGTTGACCGGCAACGCGTCGACACGCTGTCCCACCAGTACAATACCCGGGGCTTCGTCGACTATGTTGATCTGCTGAAGCAGGATCTGGACGCCGTCAGCATCGTGGTACCTACCACAATGCACCGCGAGGTAGCACTGAGTGCGATCCAGAGCGGCACTAACATCCTGGTAGAGAAGCCGATAGCCGATACGATCGACAATGCTCAGGCGATCACCTACGCTGCGGAAACCGCAGGCTTGACGTTGATGGTCGGCCACATCGAGCGGTTCAACCCTGCCGTATTGAAGATGAAGCAGATCATCGACAGCGGCAAACTGGGTAAAGTGGTTTCCATTTCAACCAGCCGCGTCGGCCCATATAATCCCAGGATCAGGGATGTCGGGGTCATCCTCGATATCGGCGTGCACGATATCGATATCATCTCGTACCTGTACAACAGCCGGGTCTCGGAGGTTTACGCCATCGCGGGTAAGGAGATTCACTCCTTCGAAGATCACGCTTCGATGTTCCTCCGCTACGAAGGGGACCGGGCAGGCATCGTAGAGGTCAACTGGCTGACACCCCACAAGACCCGTAAGTTCACCGTGATTGGGACCGAGGGAGTCGCCTACGGGGACTATATGGACCAGCGGGTGACCATCCACGACAAAGAGTGGGTGCGTGACGCGAAGATCGAGAGGTGTGAGCCTCTCGCGCTTGAACTGGAAAGCTTCCTGAGCGCGTGCAGAAGCCACAAGGAACCGGTGACCACCGGCTCGGACGGCATTCACGCGCTGGATGTAGCCATTGCGGCCATCAACTCGTACAAGAGCCGCTCTATGGTAAAGATCTACTCCGGCCGGTACGCTCTCCATCGGGCAGATCAGGTTCCAAAGGCAACGGTATAATCATGGTGAGCTTCATGAGCACACTGTTACACGAACGGACCACTGCAAATAACATCACCCTTTCGCCGGGGGCAATGCCCGGGAGCGCCGTAGTCATCCACGGGCGGCTGAACGCACTGGTGTTAGGCACAATCGTGGCGGTTGCCCGGGGCTATGCAGACACTGTGCTCGTCGTTCTTGACCAGTCTGACTCCCGGATCGAGACCGTAGCAGCCTCCATGGGGGCCATACCGGTTTCCCGGGCGCAGGACAGAGCCACTATCCTGGACTCGGTTGTTGCCGAAGCCGGTGTCGTGGTAGCTATGTACGGGGACGGGTCCCACGATCCCTTCCTGATTCCCGCGCTCATCACTCAGGCCCGCGGGGGCTGTGATCTGGTCACCGGGGCAGCTGTCCGGGCAGGCCGTACGGATGAGCTGGCAAGATTCTTGAAAACTTCTAAGCCTGTCAAAGAAGAGCCCTCATTTATCGCCGCTTCACATAAGGCGCTCGAAGGATTCGGGACCCGGTCCGAAGGCGATTTATCTCTGCAAATACAGGAGCACGCGAGGCGGGTCGGAATTAAAGCACGCAAGATCGACCGGGAGTCCGATTACGCTTATCTCAGCATGTATCGGATCGGCGTCGTCGTGCCCGCCTACAATGAGGAGCTTCTCCTGGAGGAAACTGTCCAGGGCATTCCCTCCTACGTGAGCCGTATCTATGTGGTCGACGACTGTAGCCGGGACCGTACTTCGGAGATACTCAGGAAGCTGATCGGGGAGAACCCCCGGGTAGTGGGCCTCAGCCATGAGGTCAACAAGGGCGTCGGGGCCTCGATCATCGACGGCTATAAGCTGGCTTTGCGGGATGATATGGACTACGTGGCAGTCATGGCCGGAGATAACCAGATGGACCCGGCTGAGTTGCCCCGGCTGCTGGTGCCGGCTATCGAGGGCAAAGCCGACTATATCAAAGGAAACCGGCTGCTTAGCAAGACCATGCGAAAAGGCATGAGCAACTGGCGGTTCCTGGGGAACACCATGCTCACGCTGCTGAACAAGGTCGCCAGTGGCTACTGGCAGATCAGCGATCCGCAGAACGGCTATACCGTCATATCACGCCGGGCGCTGGAGACGCTGGACCTTGATGCCATCTATACCTATTACGGGTACTGTAACGACATGCTAGTGAAGATGAACGCCGTCGGCCTGAGCACGATCGACGTGCCGATCCCAGCCCGCTACGGCAGGGAACGGTCGAAGATCAAGTACAGCCGGTTCATTTTCAAAGTAGCTCCCATGCTGTTCCGAGGCTTCCTCTGGAGGCTCCGAGTCAAGTACACTGTGCTAGATTTCCACCCGCTGGTGCTCTTTTATCTGGCGGGAATGCTACTGCTCCCGGCTGGCCTGGTGATCGGTTTACTTTCGCCGGCAGTGGCATGGCTAAGCATAGGCGCGTTTGCACCGGTGGTGCTGTTCGCGACCATACTTTCGCTGGCCGGGCTGCAAAGCCTGTTGGCCGCAATGGTCCTGGACGCGCAGGTCGATCGGCAAACCCGGGCACATAACCTGAAGTAATGCAAATGTGGGCTCCGGTTGGAGCCCGCTGACAATTATTACGACTATGAGAGGATGGACATGACAAAAATATCCGTATGTAACCGGTGTGTCTCTGACACAACGATACCTAATATAAAATTCGACGCCGAAGGCGTCTGCAACTTTTGCAGAATTCACGACGAGCTTGAGAGCGCTCATCAGCTGAACGATGAAAACCAGCGCCGGTTCGAGAAGCTGATCGCCAGGATCAAACACGAGGGTCGGAAGAAAGAGTACGACTGCGTTGTCGGCGTGAGTGGAGGCAGAGACAGCACCTACGTCCTGCAAAATGCTATCCGGCTCGGACTACGGCCGCTGGCAGTCCACTTCGACAACGGGTGGAATTCCGAGATTGCCGTCAGCAACATCAAGCGGGCTACGACCAAGCTGAACGTGGATTTACACACTGTCGTTGCCGACTGGGAAGAGTTCAAAGATCTGCAGAAGTCCTTCCTCAAGGCTTCGGTATCGGACGCGGAGATTCCCACCGATTACGCTATCCTGTCGGTCCTGTACAAAGAGGCAGCCAATGCAGGCACCCGCTATATTCTCAACGGCCACTCGTTCCGGACGGAAGGCATCGTACCGCTGGGCTGGACGTATATGGACGGCCGGTACGTGCACAGCGTCCACAAGAAATTCGGCCGCATGCGGATCAGGAGCTTTCCCGTCATGTCCATGGCTGATCTGGTATACTACACGCTGGCGAGGCGGATCACCTTCGTCAACCTGCTCCGGTACATCGAGTACGACCAGAAGAAGGCCGGCGAAGTCATGAGCCGGGAACTGGGCTGGCAGTACTATGGCGGCCACCACCACGAAAACGTGTACACTCACTTCTTCCAGTCATACCTCCTACCCCAGAAGTTCGGGATCGACAAGCGCAAGATCGAATACTCGGCACTCATACGCTCCGGGCAGATGACCCGGGAAGACGCGTTGAAAGACCTGGAGAACCCCTATACGTATGACAAAGAGATCGTCAAGTACACCATCTCCAAGCTGGGCATGACACAGGCTCAGTTCGACGAAATCATGACCGCGCCAGTGAAGTCGTTCCACGACTACGCCACGTACTATCCGGTGATCAAGGCCATGCGGATGCCCATTAAGGTCGCGTGTACTCTCGACCTGCTGCCTATGATCTTCTACGAGAAGTACCTGGGGTAATCGCCGTGATCGTCATCGTGGACTACGGGATGGGCAACCTGAGATCCATTCTTAACAAGTTCGAGCGCATGGACGTCGAGGCTAAAATATCGGCCGATCCAGGTGACATCGAGCGGGCAGATAAGCTGATACTGCCCGGCGTAGGCGCCTTTGATGCCGCCATGCAGAACCTTCGGCAGCGGAACCTGGTCCCTGTGCTGGAAAAAAAGGTGCTGCAGGAAAAGACACCTATACTGGGCATCTGTCTTGGCATGCAGCTCTTCTCCAGGCACAGTGAAGAAGGCAACGTTGACGGGCTCGGATGGATCGATGCCAGGACTATCCGCTTCCAGTCGAACGGCAACGGCCTCAAGGTGCCTCACATGGGCTGGAACTCGATCACCGTCAACGGCGGATCGCATCTGCTTGACGGTCTCGGGACCGGCTCCCGGTTCTATTTTGTCCACTCGTACCACGTGTGTTGTGATGATCCGGCTGACAGGCTGGCGACTACGAATTATGGCATTGACTTTACTTCGATGGTGCAGCACGGCAACATCCTGGGCGCCCAGTTCCACCCGGAACGGAGCCACAGGTACGGTGCAAAGCTGCTAGAGAACTTTGTGAGTTGGTAACTATGCTACAGATCAGAGTAATTCCCTGCTTGCTATTGCAGGGAGATGGTCTGGTAAAGACCATCCAGTTCAGGGACCCGAAATACGTCGGCGATCCCATCAACGCCGTTCGCATCTTTAATAAGAAAGAAGTTGATGAGCTAATCTTTCTGGACATTGATGCCTCCCGGAAGCGGGGGATCTTCGGGCCCAGGGCCACCGGTCCCCGGGTAGACCTGATCGCCAAGATCTCCGACGAGTGCTTCATGCCCCTCTCCTATGGCGGAGGAATCAAGACCGTGGAACAGGTGCGAGACATCCTTGGCACCGGGGTAGAAAAAGTGTCTATCAACACCCAGGCAGTCGACGATCCTTCGTTCATCAGGAAAGCTGCGGACATCTTCGGCAGCCAGAGCATCGTGGTAGCCATCGACGTCAGGCGCAATCCCTCTGGCAAGTATGAAGTCTACACCAATGGCGGGGTCAAGCCCCGGGGTATCGATCCGGTAAGCCACGCCCGGCACATCGAAAAGATGGGCGCTGGCGAGATCTTAATCAACTCGATCGACCGGGACGGCACCATGGAAGGCTATGATCTTGACCTCATCAAGGCGGTGTCTGCCGCTGTGAACATCCCGGTGATCGCCTGCGGGGGGGCCGGCAGGATCGAAGACTTTGCCCCCGCAGTCAAGGCTGGCGCATCTGCCGTCGCGGCGGGCAGCTTTTTCGTCTTCCACGGGAAGCGCCGGGCGGTGCTCATCAACTATCCGGCGAGGGCAGAGCTGGGAGCCGTGCTGGATGATCCGCAACAGGCACATCCGGGTGTGGGGGGTGCGATCTAATGAAGATCGCCGTCGATATCAACCATCCCGCCCACGTCCACTACTTCAGGCACTTCGTCGGGGAAATGAAAAAGCGCGGACACGAGGTCATGATTACCGCCAGCGAGAAGGAGATCTCTTACCAGCTCTTGACTGAGTACGGCCTCGAGTACACCAAGCTGGGTACCTACGGCCTCTCGCTTGCCGATAAGGTCAAAAATATTCCGGTGCTGGATTTCCGGCTATACCAGGCGGTTAAGGACTTCAAGCCAGATGTCTTCTTCGGGTTCGGGTCGATCCGCAACGCTCATGTGTCCCGTCTCATGCGCAAGCAGGCTATCGCCTTCGATGACAGCGAACCGTCTCCCATCGAGCACCTGCTGTATGTACCCTTCACCAACGCGATCCTGACCCCTGACTGTTTCCACAAGGACTTCGGCAAAAAGCACGTCAGGTATAATGGGTATACGGAACTGGCATACCTGCATCCGAAGTACTTTACCCCCGACCCGAAGGTGCTGACAGAGCTGGGCCTTCAGCCGGGAGAAAAGTATGTCGTCATGCGGTTCGTTGCCTGGAAAGCCGGCCATGACTTCGGCAAGGGTGGCTTTAGCGAACAGGCAAAAATCAGTGCCGTAAAGGCGCTGGAACCACACGTCCGGGTATTCATCACCTCCGAGCTGCCACTTCCGCCCGAGCTTGAAAAATACCGGATCAAAATCTCGCCCATCAATATCCACAGCGTGCTTTACTATGCGCAGATGCTGATCGGTGACTCCCAGACTATGACTACCGAGGCAGCCCTGCTGGGTACCCCCGCCATCCGGTGCAACACCTTCGTGGGAGAACATGACATGGGCAACTTCATCGAACTGGAGCGGAAGTATGGCCTCATCTTCAACTTCGACAATCCCGAACAGGGCATCAAGAAGGCAGTGGAGCTGATCCGGCAGCCTGACCTCAAGGCAGAATGGGGACAGAAGCTCGAAAAGCTGCTGGCTGACAAAATCGACGTCACCCAGTTCATGGTTGACTTTGTAGAGCACTACTCAGAAAAAAATCGGAAAAACCAGAGGACAGCCGGGCAGGTGTCAGCATGAAAGTCCTGACTGTCGTGGGAGCCAGGCCCAACTTCATCAAAATGGCCCCTGTCTCCCGGGAGCTGAGGAAAAGCCTGACCGAGGTCGTCGTCCACACCGGCCAGCACTACGACTACGAGCTGGATAAGATATTTTTCGACGAGCTCCAGATACCTGCTCCGGAATATCACCTGGGCGTAGGCTCGGGCTCCCACGGGTATCAAACCGGAGAGATGCTCAAGAAGATCGATGGGATCATCGCCAGTGAAAAACCCGATATGGTGCTCGTCTACGGAGACACTAACAGCACGCTCGCCGGAGCACTGGGTGCCGCCAAGATGCACGTGCCCGTGGCTCATATCGAGGCTGGTCTGCGGAGCTTCGACCGGAGGATGCCCGAGGAGATCAACCGGGTACTGACCGATCACTGTTCGGATTTGCTGTTTTGTCCCACGGCGGTCGCCCGGCAACACCTGGCTGAGGAGGGAGTCACCGAAGGCGTACACTTGACCGGCGACGTCAGTGTGGACGCGATGAACTCAGTCGCCGAAATCGTGGAAAAGCGGACGAGCGTACTATCGAACAACGGCCTGACCCGGAAAAGCTACAGTCTGGCCACGGTGCACCGGGCAGAGAACACTGACAGCTTCCCACATCTCAGCAGTATCGTGGACGCGTTTTCCGAAATCGGAAACGTCGTGCTTCCGGTTCACCCCCGGACTGAAAAATACCTGAAAAAGTTCAACCTCTGGGACCAGCTAGCCAAAAACGTCAAGATCATTCGTCCGGTCGGGTACCTGGACATGATCGCCCTCGAGAAGAACGCCAGCATGATCCTGACCGATTCCGGGGGTGTTCAGAAGGAGGCCTACATCTTGCGCGTACCATGTGTGACGCTGCGCGAGAATACCGAATGGGTAGAGACCGTGTCTGACGGATGGAACGTGCTGGTCGGAAGCGACAAAGCTAAAATCGTGAAAACTTCCCGGGAGTTTAGCCCGACAAGCCCTCCGGGGAATGCCTTCGGGGATGGCCAGGCGAGAACCAGAATCAGAGATATCATAGAAACGTATGCAGTTTAGAAGGCGTATATAGATGCTAAACAGATACATGTTTACGATCGCCCACGAGGTGGGTGATCTGAACTTTTATCCTACCTACAGGCAACTGTTGAAAAACCAGTGGAAAAGCCATGAAGAGCTTCGAGAGCAGCAAGAAAAGCAGCTTCGCCAGATGGTGAACTTTGCTTACCAGTCGGTGCCTTTCTATCGCAGGCTCTTTGATATCAGGGGTCTGAAGCCCGAGGACATCAGGACAGTGGAAGACCTGGAGAAGCTGCCGATCATCACGAAAGAGATGCTCAACGAGAACCGGAAAGATCTAGAGCCGGTCACACTTCGCCAGATCAAGTACTCCACCGCAGCTACCGGTGGCACTTCGGGCCAACCGCTAAAGTACAGGCTGTCGAACTTTGACCGGTTCCTGAGCGGGGCGATCCTGTACCGGGGCTGGGGTTACGCTGGCTACGAGCTGGGGGACCGGATGGTGTTTCTCGCCGGCTCATCCCTGGACGTAGGTCCGAAGTCCGGTCTCGTCACAAAGGCACACGAAGTGATTCGCAACCTGAAAAAACTGTCCTCCTTCGACATGGGCGACCAGGAGATGAGGGAATATGCGGGGGTCATTAATTCGTTCAAGCCCAAATACCTCCGGGGCTATGCCTCGTCCCTGTCGCTGTTCGCCACCTGGCTGGAGGTGAACGACGTGAAGATACACGCCCCCGAAGGGATATTCACCACGTCCGAAAAGCTGTACCCGGCCATGAGGAAGAAAATTTCAGAGGCCTTCGGCTGCCCGGTCTTCGACAACTACGGCCTCAGCGACGGCGGGGTCACGGCATTCGAGTGCCCGGAGCACTCCGGCCTGCACATCGACACCGAGCGCAGTATCATGGAAGTCGTGGACGACCGTGGCGAGCAGATCAGCCAGGGTGAAGGCAGGATTGTGGCAACGAGCCTGTACAACTACGCCATGCCGTTCCTCCGGTACGACACCACTGACGACGGCATCCTCGCCGGGGAAGAGTGTAGCTGTGGCAGGGGCTATAAGCTGCTCAAAGAAGTCAAAGGCCGCAGTGTAGACATCCTGCTGACCCCCGAGGGAAAGCACGTCCACGGGTGGTTCTTCCTGTACATCTTCTGGGAGCAGAAGGGAATCAAGGAGTACCAGGTCGTCCAGCATGCGCTGGACCGAATCGTGATCCAGATCGTACCGGAACCCTCGTTTGACGAGCGTCAGCTCGATGAGATCCGGGACATCGTGAGGAAACGGAGCGAAGGCTGGAACGTGGAGTTCAGGATCGTCGATCACATCGACCGGACCGCCTCTGGGAAGTTTAAGTTTATTGTAAACCGAATGGATGCGAACCTGATTGCCTGAAGGCGATCAGAATTTTTTATAGGTGCTAATTTGAGCTTACACACAACTCTGATGAACGATAGCCAGATCTGGGATTTGTATACTCTACGTCACGAGTATGTCCCGCCTCGCCAGGACGTGTGCCGATCGATTTTCGTCCCGAAGGACCGAAAAGAAGTACTACCCCCGGTGGCTTCGAGATACCTGACGGACAGTGGCATGAAGGCTGAATACCCTGAAGGCAGGAAGTTCGCAGTCATGCTGTCCCATGACGTAGACGACGTGTACCCGCCTTTTTCCCATACTCTGCTCTCCTCAGCCCACCATGCCAGGAACCTGCGACTGGGCAAGCTGCGACGGGAGCTGCTGTGGAAAGTCGATGGTAAACAATCCAGCCCGTATCGTAATTTCCGGGAGATCATGGATCTGGAGCGGGAGTACGATGCCAGGTCCTCTTTTTACTTCATGACCGCAGACCGGGATGTCAAGCGGTTCAGGTATGACATCGAAGAACTTGAAGGTGATCTCGGTTACATCGCCGACAGCGGATGGGAAGTCGGGCTCCATGGCGGATTCTATGCCTGTACCGACCTGGCCGAGATGAAACAGGAAAAAAGCAGGCTGGAAAAGGTGCTTGGCAAGCCTGTCATCGGTTACCGAAACCACTATCTGCGGTTCCGGGTGCCAGACACGTGGGAACTTCTTGCCCAGGCCGGTTTCAAGTACGACACCACCATCGGGTACAACGACGTCCTGGGCTGCAGGAACGGCATGTGTCACCCGTTCAGGCCTTTCAACCTGAACACAGGTAAAGAGATCGATCTGGTAGAAATCCCTCTCATCATCATGGATGGTACGCTGTTCGACGCGGCCTCTTCCTTCAAGGAAGCATGGGAACTCACCCGAAGGGTCATCGATGAAGTCGAGCGGTATCATGGCGTTGTTACTGTGCTCTGGCATAACAACGTTTTTAGCTCAGCGTTCCGCGAGACATGGAAAAAGATATATATAAAAATATTAAAATATACAAGTGAGAAGAACGCTTGGATCACTAGCGGTGAAGATATCTGGAAATGGAGTTGCAGGAATGACCGTTGTACTGATGGACAATAAAGCCCTGTGGGACAAATTCATCGATGAAAGCCCTCAAGGTCAGCTGTTTCACAAGTGGGACGCCCTTAAGATCATCGAGAAGCACACGGGCTATAAGCTGTATCCCTACGCAGTGTATAAAGGCAATGCCCTGATAGGGGTGTTCCCTGTCTTTTTCCGCAATATCAACGGCATCAAAGCGATCTTTTCTCCGCCGCCCAACACCTGCGTACCCTACATGGGCTTTGCCATGTGCGCCGAATATGCCGTGCTGAAGCAGAAGCGTAAAGAGCACTACCTATCTTCGGTGATCGACGAGGTCGACGCCGAGATCAAGAAGATGGCTCCCAACTATATTTCAGTCAACCTCCTTCCCAGCTTTATCGACATCCGGCCGTTCAAGTGGAACCACTACAACGGAGATATCAACTTCACCTTTGTCGTCGACCTGGACAGGCCGTCTGAAGACATCATCGCCAGCTTCGACTCGACCTGCAAGAAAAACATCAAGAAGATCGAGAAGCTGAACCCGGTAATCGAGCCGGTTTCCGACGTGGACACTTTCTACGATATCATGAGACGCAGGTACAACGAGCAGGGGCTGAAACTACCCCTGATCAGCGCCGGGTACCTCAAGGACCTCATGGAAGCCTATCCCGATAACATCAAGCTCTACTTCCTGTATCACGAGGGAAAGATCGCCGGCCTCAACGGGAACTTCGAGTTCCGGGACAAAGTCACCCTCTGGCTGGGCAACGCTAACATGCATACTGACTTTGCCGCCAACGACTACCTCGTCTGGCAGTTCATCAAGAGTGCCCGGGAGCGGGGATTCAAAGAACTGGAAATCCAGGGCGCCAGCGAAAAGCGCCTCTCGGAATTCAAATCCAAGTTCAGCCCTAACCTCACCATCTGCCACTACATCTATAAGAAGGATAACCTGGGCAGGCTGGCGGAAGTAGCCTACGCGAACATAATCAGGAAAAAATGGGTATGATCGTATGAAAGTCGCCATCACAAAAAACCACCGGGCAGACTATTGCCGGCAAGCCCCTTTCCATCCGCCGGAAAAGTACCCGGAGTATCCGTTCCAGGATATCTGCACCGACAACAGCTGCTATGGTGAAGTCCGGAATATCCTCTATCAGCTCGGGATGGACCGAGAACACTTCGGGAGCTCCTCCTGGAACCCGATGGGTGACGTGATCAAGCCAGGCGACCACGTCTTCATCAAGCCAAACCTGGTCAGCCACCGCAACCCCGTGGGCAGCATAGAGGCAGTCATCACCCAGGGTTCCGTCATCCGCGCTATCCTCGACTACGCCTGCATTGCGTTGCAAGGTAAGGGAAGTATCGCCATCGGCGATGCGCCCTTCTTCGATACGGACTTCGACCATGTAGTAAAGGTCACCGGACTGGGCGAAATTGTAAACTATTACCGCGATGTGGCCGGCATCAAGGTCGGTCTTCACGACCTGAGAATGGAACAAGGCCAGGTCCGGTTCGGCGCGCTGAGGAAAGAGCCGCTTCCCGGAGACCCCCTCGGCTACTCGGCCGTCGACCTGAAAAGCGATTCATCCCACTACGAGATCATCGGCCAGTGCGAAAAATTCCGGCTCGGCTACTACGACCGCAAGGAGCTCGTCCAGCATCATAACCCGGAAAAGAACGAGTACCCGATCGCCAACAGCCTCCTGGATGCCGATGTGGTAATCAACGTGCCCAAGCTGAAGACCCACGGCAAAGCGGGTGTCACCATCGCGCTCAAGAACCTGATCGGGATCAACGTCTACAAAGGCTGGCTGCCTCACCACCGGGCCGGATCCGCCGAGGCAGGCGGCGACGACTACGAGTACGGTAACATTCGCCGTGACATCATGGGCTGGATCAAAGACGAAATACCCACCCGTGGCAGCGTCCTGTCCATGATACCGCTCCGGGCCGCCTGCGGTGCACTGTACTACTCAAAGTACCTCGTGCCCTTCAAGCCCGACAGCCCGGGCGGCAGCTGGCATGGGAACGATACCATCCCCCGCACCATCTCAGACCTTAACCGCATCATCATCTACGCCGACAAACACGGCGTCATGAAAACCACCCCCCAGCGTAAGCTCTTCATACTGGTCGACGGCATCGTCGGCGGCGAAAAGGAAGGCCCGATGAGAAACGACGACCGTAAGTGCGGAGTCCTCGTTGCCGGCACCAACGCAGTGGCCGTAGACCTGATCTCCACCATGATAATGGGCTTCGACTACCGCAAGATACCCACCTTCAAGTACTGCATGAACGTGAAGAAATACCCGATTTTCTGCGGAGTTCCCGGCGACATAAGGATAACCGCCGAAGGCTGCAAATCCCCCCTGGACATCTACGATACCTACAACTGCCACTTCGTCCCTCCGGACGGATGGGAAAACTACGTAGAGTACCGACAGGATACCGCAGAGCCAGTTCAGGCCCGCAAGATGACAGTTATGCACTGAGGATAGGCAGATACCGCTAAGCTTTTGGGTTGTAGTAATTAAAAACACTTTTTAATACCAGGATGCCGGGACGTCAAATCGCCAACTATTCTTAGGCTTTAAAAACGCCAAGGGGCCAAATCGCCAACTATGGTTAGGTTTCAAAAACGCCAAATAGCCAAAACGCCAAACCGCCAAACGATTTTTTATATAACATGGCTTGATTGATTCTGGTTGTAAAATTTGAAACTATTCCGGGAGCATTGAATAGGTCAGGCAAGATTTTACTACCTATATCATGCATGCCGATCCAGTATTTTTAGCGTTGGCGGTTTGGCGGTTTGGCCCTTTGGCGTTTTTGGGATTCCAGCTTTTCGAGTGGCGTCCTGGGGGCTTGACGTTTAAAAAACAAACCTGGCGTCTACACGTACCCTCCCATGGCGGGTGAGTCGTATACTTTGTCGTACTCTTCCAGGTGGTCCCATATGCCGGATTCTTTGCCGATGTACGTGTAAGTATCGGTCCAGGGGGCTTTCGTGAAGATCCCATCTGCTATTACTGAGATCTTTAACGGCCTTCTTTCCAGTTCTGCATACCTGACGAGAATCATGTCATCGTCCCCGGCACGCAGGGCGTCTGTAACGTTTCCGGACACTTCCATTATCTCCGACCGGGTATCTAGCGCAGCACTGTCAAAGTAGCGCGTTGCGACCAGGTCTGAGGTCACCATTTCTGTGGTGTTTGAGGCTATGTGGTCGAAGCCGGCTATTTCCGCCTCTGTCAGGTAATACGTGTAGAACGGCCTTTTTACCAGGGGATTATCGCTGGCCACCCAGTCGTTAGATATCGATAGCATAACCCAGACGGCGAACAGGAGTATCAGGCCTGTTCGGACATATCTGTTCGACCTCTGGAACAGGATGGCGAATCCTGCGGCGCTGACCAGTATCAGGATGATGTACGTGTACTCCGCGAAACGGTCGACCCCCAGATTACTGATTAGCTTGTTAAACAGGAACTGGGGGCCCGGGAAGGTGACCCACATGAATATGAATGCCATGAGGCTGAATATCTTCGCGCCTCCCCCGAAGCGACTTGACAGCAGTACGGCAACCACGCCGATCAGGATGAATAGCACAGCTGGCGAGTACTGCAGATAGTTAAAGATCTCGGGTACCGGGCTGGATACCACTGACTTGGTCAACACGCCTGTAGGTGCCCGGACTACGATGTTATTGATCAGATCCCTGATCAGTATGCTGGCACACGTGAACCAGTATGCCAGGGTGATGATTGTGGCGATCGCCAGGTACCTGATGTTTACCTTATCGTACCGCACTTCCTTTTCGAGAAAGACTTTCTGGAGCAGGTATAAGGCAGACAGGATCAGTAGTACAAAGATGATCGAGATCGAGTGATATACGATAATTCCGACAGTCACGATGCCAATCAGTAGCCACTTGTACCTGTACTTGGTTTTCTGGTCGATCAGCAGGTAGATCAGGAAGACCAGCAGGATGCCGGCTATGGATCTGGAGATTCCTGAGATCTCCAGGTAGGCTATGTTCGGGAAAAAGAACGAGATCAACGCGGCGATTAAGCCGGTTCGCCTGTCGTCGAAGAGTCGGACGGACAGGAGGTAGGCAAGGACTGGCAGGCACAGGAAGATCAGGCCGCTGGCTATGGCTATGACCTTGTCCGGCGTGAACAGGTTTCCCCCGAGTAAGTATATCGTAGCGTTCAGGATATGCCACAGGGGGAAGGGCTGGTAGTCGAAGAAGACTTCTGTGACGTGCCCGGTCTGGATCAGGCTGTTAAGGTACTGGGTATGGATCATCACGTCTGTCCTGCCGATGAACCTGAAGTAGTTCAACGTCACCCCCCAGTGTAGGTTCACTATCAAACCCATGATCTGCAGTAAGATGATCACGATCCGTTCTCCTGTTACCTTAAAACCCGTGATCTCGACCAGCAGCGTGACAGCCATCGTGACCACGATGATAAAGTAGGTGAGTGGCCTCACATCGTACACCGTGAGCAGGAGAATGGAAAGCGAATAGCACAGGAGATACGCTATTATCAGCAGCCTGAATGTGCCTTCGTCAAGTCTCAGGCCTTGCTCTGCCTTATTGCCCAGGCTTTTGTAGATTACCGAGACGAACAGCAGCGGGATAACCAGGTATAAGCTGAGGATTAAAAAATTGACCTGTCCCATGACTACTGTGGCAATAATCCCGGCTATACCAATGACGGGGAGCAGGTACATCGCCGAAGTCCCGATCAGTCTAAATACTCTGTCTGAAGTTAGGTTAAACAAGCTCATAACATACGCCGCTAATCGCCATCTCTCTGTACTGTGAGCCACAGGGCTGTTATGTCGCCCGGGATCTCTGCCCGGGCGGTAACCTGCCCTGGTACAGGCCTATTTGTAGCCTCCGACCGACGCCGAGTCGTAGACTCTGTCGTAACCACTCAAGGTACTCCAAATGCCTGCGTTCGAATCCGTATACTCGTAAACATCGAACTCCGGGACCCTGAAGAAGGTGTCATCTTCGATCCAGGCGATCTTCAATGGTCTCTTTTCCAGCTCGCCGTACCTGATTATCATGACGTCTTCCGGTCCGCTGCGCAAAAACTCAGTACCGTTGCTGTTTACCTCCAGCATGTTCGAGCGGTCTCCGAAATCCGAACTGTCCATGTATCTGGTCGGGACGTAATCGGCCAGTATCAGTCCGCTGGTACTGGCTGCGATAAGATTGAACGCCGAGGTTTCGTCCTGGGTCAGGTAATAGGTATAGAACTGTCGCTCTACCAGGGGATTATCGGATGATACCCAGTCGTTCGAGATCGATAGCATGACCCAGATGGCAAATAGCACAATCAGGCTGGCCCGGACGTATTTTCCCGATTTGTAAAACAGGGCCCAGATGCCTGCCGCGCTGATGATGATCAACAGGGGGTAAGTGTACTCTGCGAACCGGTCGATCCCGAAGTTGTACATGAGCTTGTTGACCAGGTACTGGGGGCCGGGGAAGGTGACCCACATGAATGCCGAAGCAGCCACCGCAAAAAGCTTGGCACCGTTGCCGAACCTTTTCGACGTTAGCACTGCCAGCATGCCGATCAGTATGAACAGTACCGCGGGAGAAAACTGCAGGTAGTTGAACGCTTCGGCCAATGGTGAAGCTGCGATGGACTTTGAGATCGTACCTTCAGGGGCGGCGACTACGATGTTGGTAGTAAGGTCCCGAATCAGGATACTCCCGAAGAAATACCAGTAGGTCAGGGTGGTTACTCCTGTGATACCCAGGTACAGCAGATTGATCTTCCTGAACCGCTCTTCTTTGTTGACCAGGATCTTCTGGAACAAGTATATAGACAGCAAGATGAACAGTACGAAGATGATCGAGATTGAGTGGTAGACGATAATTGCCGCTGTCACCAGGCCGATCAACAACAGTTTATGCTTGTTTTTGTTGTCGATCATGAGGTATATGAGGAAGACAAATAGTATCGACGCCGCCGACCTCGAGATCCCTGACATGGTTAAGTAGGCTGTGTCCGGGAAGCAGAATGATATCAGCGCAGCCAGCAGGGCTATCCGCTGGTCTTTAAACAGCCGCAGCGCGATCAGGTACACCAGTATCGGCAGACAGAGGAAGACCAGGCCGCTGGCGACCGCTATGATCTTGTCAGTCGAAACCAGATTTCCGGCCACGAAGTATATCGTAGCGTTCAGGATATGCCATAGCGGGAAGGGCTGGTAGTCGAAGAAGACTTCTGTGACGTGCCCGGTCTGGATCAGGCTGTTGATGTACTGGCCGTGGAATAGCACGTCTGTCCTGCCTATGAACTGGAAATACTTCAGGGTCACACCCCAGTTCAGGTTCAGCATCAGTGCCATGATCTGCACCAGTATCACTGCAGACTTTTCTTTTACCGGCTGGAACCCGAGTATCTCGATCAACACTGTAACCGTCATCATCACCATGGTAAGGTAGTACATGATGGGCCGGACCTCGGTTAGCGTCAGCAGGATCAGCGAGATCGTGAAGCACATGAGATACGCTACCAGTAACAGCTTGAACGAGCTGTCCTGCAGGCTCGAGTAGGTTTCGTCCTTTTTCCCCAGGCTTCGGAATATCACCGAGGCGAGCAGCAGGGGCACGATCAGGTACGTGCTCAGGATCAAATAGTTGGTCTGTTCCATGATTATCGTGGCGATAATCCCGACGATACCGATGACAGGGAGCAGGTACAAAGCTGCGATCCCTATCCGTCTGAAGATCACTTCTGAATTTCGGGTAAATAGGCTCATAACCAACCCTCGATTTTTATTATGCCGACTATGATCAAAGCCATAATCAGGTACGTGGACAGCATGGCATATCCGACTCCGACGATGCCGAACCTGACCAGAAATATGCATGATAGGCCTGCGAACAGCGAAAACAACACCAGGTTCAGAGCTACAATACTCTTGACTTTCATCCTGACGTTCTGGATCGGTATCATGATCGCATAGATCGCGTAGAAGAAGCTGGAGAATGCAATGATCTTTAAAAGCTCGATGGACTCGACATAGCTCTTTCCGAAGAACGCCAGTATGCTGGAGCCAAACAGGTATATGAAGATCACGCCCGGGACCAGTATGGCGTAGATGATGGCCAGCGCCCTGACCACGTTTTTCCGCAGCGATTCCCCATGGCTTCCTTCCACAAAGAGTGACGTTCCGATGGCGAACGGTATCTGGAAGAAGAAGGTGCCTATGGTGAACGCGATGTAGTACTTGGCCGCTTCCGCCCCGCCGAGGATGTTCAGGACGAGGATGGGAGAAACCGTGTATGTAGCGTTGTATAGTATATTGGCCACATAGTTCCCGGAGAAGAAGCTCTTGAACTTCTTGAGGAAGCTGTAGTCCACGTTCCAGCTGAACTTGACCAATTTGCTCAGCTGGTAGAAGATCAGGATACACACCAGGATGTAGGCCAGTCCGATGGCGGACAGGATACCTATCGCTCCCAGGAATAAAAGCGGCACGAGGAGGAGGATCCTCGAAACCAGCACAATATTCTGGGTCAGCGTATACTCTGCTTTTCTCATCCCCACGAAAACGCTGGAAGTGATCAGAACGATAGAGCTGACCACTACGAAGAACAGGAATATTGAACCATACAATGGTGTCTGGATAAATGCCAGTTCCGGGGATATGACGCCCGCCAGCATGATGTAGATCAGCCCGAAGATGAATGCCGACCCTGTCGTGACAATGATGCTGGTATTGATGACTTTATTCTTGTCGTAGGTCGAGAAAAATCGTATGATAGAGCTTTCCAGGCCAAAGGTAGAAAACTGCAGTATCAGCGTGGACATGGAGAATAGCGCCGTCGCCAGGCCTACGTTCTCTATGGAATATAGCCGGGCGGCCACAAGCCAGAACAGGAATCCCGTGAACACAGTCAGCACTCTGGTGAGGATGATGAAAAACGAATTTTTATAGAGCTGGATGCTCAAGCCCTGCTTCAGATACCCCGTATAATTTATATTAACCATTGCATATCATACGAAATATATTAATAGCTTACTATATAACAGTTTCTATAGTAAGAACTTGACCGACGTCAGGCTATTTTTGTAAAATTGCATCAGAGTATTGTTTTTTAAAAACGTTTAGGATTCATCCGCAATCTTGTTGACGACGTACTTGTACTTGCCTGCGCTGGTCTTCTCGATGCGGTCGACGACGTTGAACTCAACATTCCAGGTTTCGCTTCTGGTTTTGACCACACTGGCGATCTCTTCGAGCTGTCGTTCGCAAAAGTGCTGGCCCGGGGCGATCTTGATGGTGATCCTGTCTCTGCTCTCCTGCACGATCTGATACTCCCGTACTGCGGGTGTTTCATCCAGGATCGTTGCGAAAAACAGCGAACTGATCGTATTGCCTTCCGGGGTCAGCAGCATGTCTCCGCTTCTTCCGCATACGTCGCTCAGCAGCCTGTATCCTCTGCCACAGCTGCATTCCCCCTCTATCAGCTTGCCGATATCCCCAGTGTCGTATCTGATAAACGGCATCGCATAGTTGTGCAGACTGGTGCCTATGATCCTTCCTGCCCCCTGCTCGACAGAATTTCCGTACCTGTCGATGACTTCGGTGACACTCCTCTCGGTGTCTATATGCATGCCCGAATGCTCCGGGCACTCGAACGCGGTGACACCGCTGTCGTTCAGGCCGTAACCGTCGTAAACGTCGCACGCAAAAACCTTTTTGATCTTTTCCCTCATCCAGGGATACAGTTTTTCCGAGGTGGTAAAAACGCTCACCGGCTGGTGGATCCTGATATCTTTCTCTTCCAGCCACTTCGCGAAGAAATAGATCGACGAGGCATATCCCCGGATGAACCTGGGCTTAAACACGTTTGTGATATTGACAAAGTGGCGCATGCCATTGTCGTCCATTTCAAACGCCGACAGCTTTTTCACGTTTCTCGCTATTTCGTGAAAACGCTTGACCAGGTAGGGCTTAGTACCGACGTCCAGCGATGTTCCCGCGAGGAATACTGTCTTGTCACTCAGGTTGTAGCCACCATAGCCCCAGCCTCTGTACAATATGGCTCCGCTCAGAAACCGGTCATTGTTGCTGATCCTGTACATTAACGGAGAGCCGGTGGAACCTCCTGTGCGCTCTTCTTTATATTTAATCCTGCGCAGGTTCAGGGGCTTGAGGTCCTCCCAGTTTTCCCGTATGGTTTCCCGGGTCAGCACCGGGAGCAGCTCCAGGTCCTCGATGGTCTTTATGGAATCCGGCTTCAGCCCGAGGCTGTTGAACAGCCGGTGGTAGTACGGCACGCTACAGTATGAGTATCGGATCATGTTGCGCAGTTGTCTTTCCTGCTCTTCTCTCAGCTCTCGGTAAGGCTTCCACTGAGTTTTTTGCAGCCTGTGATACGTCGGGTAAAACTCCCGGTCTCCTACCTCGTGCGTAAAGATGAACAAACACTTGTTTAAGGTCAGGCTGTCCGTTAATTTCTGCGGCTTACTCGCATTCATACAATATTTCCCCAGATGCGCTGCTCGGTTTATCAAGTGAATTGATGTCCGACGTACCTGTGAGCATCTCTAATCTGTCTTACAAACGGTTGCTATACAACCGTACAGTGCTTAAGTGTCTACTTAGCTATAACTTATATAGTAATGTTATTATTTAAAAACTTTTGTATTACTAATAAAATATAATTTATATCTATCCTATACAAATAGAGTCCCGGGCAAACAGGGCTTCACTGGGCACCGCTACACATTGTCTCTTGGTAAATATGGATTCTTACGGGGCCAGCACTTTTACGCTATATGCCATTAGCATAGAGCGAACAATCTCCACTATTTTGTTAAAATATTACAAAATATTCACCTTTTTCAGTAAAAAGTATATATAAGATTGCTTTTTAACCATAAGTCCAGAAAACCTTAATCCAGATGCTGATTCTAGCAGGTTATCACAAACAGGCGAATTTCACGTTTGGATTCATAAAAACCAAAAACAAAAACAGGTGGTGAAAAAAATAAACAATCGGATAATATCAACGGCCATGATCGTTTTGATCCTGGTGTCGTTAGTCAGCTTTGTCCCCGCTACTGCCACGGCTAAGACTATCACAGTCGGCTCTGGCGGCAGCTACAGCACTATACAGGCCGCGATTAACGCAGCGAGCGCAGGCGACACAGTCGTCGTCAACAGCGGCACGTACTCCGAAAGCGTCACTCTAAACAAGAATATCATACTTCAGGGTTCCAGTTCCCCTGTGATCAGCCCCTCCGGTAAGACCGGTATCAGCGTGACGGCCAGTGGCGCGACCGTCCAGGGCTTCACGATCAAGGGAGCTAAACATGGCATTCTGGTCAGCAGCGTGAGCAACGTCGTAGTCAAGGGTAACACGATTACCGGCGGCAGCGGCGACGGCATCCGCCTCACCAGTGCTAACTACTGTACCGTCAGCGGCAACACCGCGAACACCAACTACTTCGGCATCGAGATGTTCGACTCCAAGGGTACCACGATCTCCGGCAACAGCCTGAGTACGAACCACGAGATCGACATCTACATGGAGCGCGTCTCCGACAGCACCGTCAAGGGCAACAGTGTCGGAGCTAACGCGGGCGCCAACAACCAGGGTGGCGACGGTATCGGCATGCGGTACGGTACTAACATGCTCATCGACGGCAACACTGTCGGCAAACACTACTATGGTATCAAAGTCTACTACTCGACCACCACGACCGTATCTAACAACGTCGTCTCGGACTCGGGCTGTAACATCAGGTTCGACTTTGACTCTCACGACTGCATTGCTAAGGGCAACACCGTAAGCAACGGTGTCGAGGGCATTCTCATCAACTATACTGCGAAGGCCATCACTGTCGAATCCAATACGCTGAAGAACAACAGGCAGGCCATCTATATCCTGAACTGTAACAACCACATCATTAAGGACAACACCGCTACCGGTAACACGTACGGTGTCAGAGCTCAGGGCACTTCCGGAAACAAGATCACAGGCAACAACCTGATCGACAACACCTACGGTGTATACCTTTCCGGCAGCAACAACCAGATCTACATGAATGACCTGAAGTCGGTATCTTCATCTGGCTCCGGCAACACCTACGTCTCTCCCAGCGCAATCTCCTACAAGTATAACGGAGTCAGCTATTCCAGCAAGCTGGGCAACTACTGGACCGCCTATACTGGCACGGACAGTGACAAGAACGGCGTAGGCAGCACCAGCTACACTTCCAGCGGTGCAACCGACTCATACCCACTCATGGCTAAGCACACGAGCTACGTGACCTCGGGCAGCGCAACCCCGACTGCTACTCCGAAGCCGGTTACTCCGACTCCGACTGCTACTCCGACTGCTACTCCGACTGCTACTCCGACTGCTACTCCGACTCCGACTGCTACTCCGACTGCTACTCCGACTCCGACTGCTACCCCGACCCCTGTCCCCGGCACGCCTGCCTACGCAGTGGATAACATGAGGGACATGGCAAAGTACGGCGGCGATGTCAAGCGTATGGAGCAGTTCAGCGTCACCAAGGGCACAACCCTGACCCAGGATGTCTACTATAAGAACATCGGGACCAGCGCCGACACCTACACAGTAGTGGTCAGCGGCGTCCCGTCTACCTGGTATAAGGTGACCATGTACGAGAGCACAACTGTCCAGCCGAGCGATTTCCGCTCAGGCTACGTGACCTTCACCCCTGCCACAGCAGGCACCTACAAGGTAAATATCCAGGTGAAGTCCACGACCAGCGCGGAAGTCCAGGACACTGTGAACTACGTACTGACCGTAACGTAATGTGGGGGTTAATCCCTCACGATTTCTTTTTTATCGTCTTTTCGGCTTTTTGTGATAATCTCTAACCCATCATTTAGCATACACTTCTTGTATAGCACAAATTATATAATAAATAAGGCATTATTTATGTAGAGATTATACTAGGAGATGCGACTATCCCTGTTCAACGTTATATCTTTGTGTGGGTTCTGGCCTTCCTGTGTCTGCTACTGCTGGGCACTGCCGAGAGCTATGCGTCGGAAACCCTGACTGTGGGACCCGGGGGCAACTATTCCTCTATCCAGAATGCCATCGATGTAGCGAGTACCGGGGATACTATCCTGGTCAACAGTGGTATGTATAACGGAGATCTGCGGGTCGACAAGCAGCTTATTCTCAAGGGCCGTGATACCGGTTCCGGCAAGCCGATCATCTCCGGGACCGGGAACGGAGACGTTATCACGATCACCGCTGATGGTGTCCGAGTCGAGGGCTTCGAAGTAAGAGGCTCGGAGAAGTACGCGTCGGCGATAGAGATCAGGTCCAACGATAACGTGATATCCGGCAACACCTTAACTGGCAGCAATGAGGGCGTCCGTCTGGACCATGCCGATCGCAACCGCATCACCCATAACACCATGACGGGCAACCACGGGGACGGTATCTACCTACAATATGCAAATGATAATATCATCACGGATAACACCGCAGAAAACAACGAGTTCGGCATTCACGGAGATAACCTGCGTGGCAACGTCATCAGCGGCAATGTCTGCAAGGACAACTCGCAGATCGACCTGTACGTGGAAAACATCGCCGACAGCATCATCCGCGGCAACCGGATCGAGGGCAACGAACTGGCCAGCCGCAACGGCGGCGATGGCATTGGCATGCGCTATGGCACCAACGTCACGATCACAGACAACTACGTCGGCAAACACTACTATGGAATAAAAGTATACTACTCAGACTCCGTCGCCGTTCTCAATAATACCGTGGAAGACTCCGGGGTAAATATCCGGTTTGACTTCGGCACCAGGGACTCGGTTATAAAAAACAACACCGTGAGCAACGGCATCGATAACATACTCCTGGGTGGGGAAAGCAGCAATAATCTCGTCGAGTACAACCTGGTATCCGTCGGGAAGGACAGTATCTACCTCTTCGGAGCCGGGGACAACAACATTATCCGGCACAACAATGTTCACGACAGCACGTATGGCATACGCATGTACAAATCGACAGGCAACTTCATCACCCTGAACTACCTGCACGAGAACGATGACGACATCTACCCGGAAAGCAATGACAACACCGTCAGCGACAACGAAAACCGGGCCAACTACTACGGCCCGGACGCCGTCCCTGTCAGCACATACTCCCCCACCAACAGCCCATCTGGTAATGGTAGTACTTTAACCCCTACGCCAGGTCCCGGCGCCAGCCCGGAGCAAACCGATCCCATCTCCTGGCTCCTTGGGATTATCAATGGACTGTTCTCCTAGAAAAAGATCTTTCTTTTTTACTGTGTTGAATCATTCTGAATTTAATTAGTTTTGAATCAATGCCTTGCATTGGCATACAGCGCAGCGTTGGTTTTCCTTCACGGGTACCCAGGCAACCTTTTCTTCATCATCTCTTCACTATTTTCATAATGTTCATGGCGAGATCGATCCGGCGATCTTTGATCCCAAAGAACGGCCGGAGTTCTCCGCCGAAGTTCCTGAAGAAGAATTCGATGCTCGGCACTGAGGAGCCTTCGAAATCGAATTCGTTTAGGCCCAGATGCTCTTTGGTATATTTGATTGCTTCCCAGATGAGCAGGGGCATTCCACCCCTGGAGTTCCCGTCTATGCCGCCGCCGATGTAGTACGACCTCTTGTTATCCCAGACGAGCAGCATGCTGGCCAGAGCGTCATCACCGCTATATACGGTGAATACCTCCGCGCTGTCATGCTTCTTGCATTCGGCGTACATCTTCTCCCACATCTGGCCGGTGATGCGGCCGTGGCCCTGGCGTGCCATGGTGAGGTCGTTGAGCCGGGCAAATGTCTCGATGTCCCCTTTAGTCACGTGGTAACCATTCTTCTGTGAGCTTTTAATGTCGTTCCGGCGTTTCCTGGCTATATTGCTCCAGAGCTCATCCATGCTGTCAAGCTTCAGGATGTACGTATAGTGAATCGCAGGGGCGTAGTCCGACCACAAAAACGGCTGCAAGTCCATGGTATTCACGTTAAAAGGATAGTAGACGCAGGTTCCGAACGACCTGATGGTCCGGATAAAATTCGTGTAGACATCTTTCCTGTAGGAGTTTTCCGTACACTTTTTACTCCCCTGCGGCTTGTATATCGCCCCTAGGTATGGTGTCAGCCTCGGGTTGATGATCCAGTTCGAGCCGAATTTTTTTCTGTATGGTATGGGGAATCCGGCCACGATCTCCCCGTTGTTGTATGCACCGTATATCTCGACCCTGTCTGCGTTGATGCCGCTGGTATCTTTAAAGATATTGAACCACCAGCTCTTGTGGAACAGCGTTCCGTCTGTCGACTCGTCCACGAGGGCGTCGTAGCTCGCGATATCCTTTCCAGATAATGGTACAAACTCCATTTTATTCATCAACCTTCACTTTTAGTATCTATACAAGCGCACACCATACACGATGCCATAGATATCTCGGTCATCTCGGTCATCGACGTATATCACAAAGCATCCGTCACAACATCTCCCGGTTTTATGAAGTATGCAGCCTAATACAGATGTTCCCGGGCCGGGAATGCAGCTATTGTATAGCAACCGATTAATTATCTAAATACACTTATTTTTCATAATATATATAACTTTATCCGGTCAGGGGCTGGTTTGATCCGGGTCACCTTCCCATGGATCGGGTTCAAAGCCCACCGACACTTAAAAAACTGCACTATGGCCCGTATGCAAGCCTCTGTTCTCTACATTTGTTAACTAGCGACAAGCGATTACTATGGTATCGAGTATATGTCATACTATTATAGATTAATTATATGAATAATAAACTATTAATATTAATACGCTGATATAACATGTGTTGACTACTCAGGTGAGTATATGATGCAGAATACTGACAACATTTTAAATAAGCGCTCGACCGTCGATTCAAATTTTTTCGGACAAGCGCTTTATACCTATGCGGACCTTGCTATCGCACTCGGGCTAGCCCTCGTTATGCTTGTATTCATATACGTCCCCTTCCTCAGCCACGGCCTCGCCAGGTTTGCGCTCGGGATTGTAATGATCCTCTTCGTGCCCGGATATCTGTTCATAGCTGCCGTATATCCCGGAAAAGACGACATTGGAAACCTGGAGCGTGCAGTGCTCTCGGTTGGGCTTAGTATCATACTGGTCCCCTTCATGGGCTTCTTCCTGAACTACACCGTAGCGGGCATCACCGCTGAAACCATGCTCACCGCCATCATCTTCCTGGTCCTGTTTTGCATGACCGTAGCGTTCCTGCGCCGGGTGTCGCTGCCTGCCGAAAAGCGCTATATCGCGGACTTCCACGGGCTCACCGCATCGGTCAAAAAGCTGTTGTTCCCCGCCAGCAAAGACCGGAGCGACGTAATTGTATCCGCGCTCCTGATCTGCTCTATACTGCTGATCATATCTGTCATAGGCTACCTGATCGTAATGCCTTACCAGTCGGACAAGTACACTGAATTTTACCTGTACGGATACGGCGGGAATATGAGCGACTATCCCAAGTCGTTTACCCTGGGCGATCAAAAACCGGTTATCCTGGGCATCGCAAACCACGAAGGCATGACCAAGGAGTACGATCTTGCCATCACCCTCTCCGACGGGACCCAGTCAAACCGCATTCTCCTTGACCATCTGGTTATCGAGAACAACCAGACCCTGGAAAAGGTCATCAACCTGACTCCCGACCGTGTAGGGGACAACCAGAACCTGAAGTTCCTGTTGTACATGGAAGGCTCCTCCGCGGACCCGTACCGTGAATGCAACCTGTGGGTGAACGTGACCCTGCCTTCGGTGAATACGACTGTCGAGGCGAACTCCACTTAAGGCAGATGCCATGGCCGCCCGAGTACCGCCGCTACTAACCCGACGGCCGGTACCCCCGGGCAATTCCCGATTATTTCGATAACCTCCCTTTGCCTGGGGCAGGGCCCAAATCCTGCCCCGGGTAACGCTGGGAGACAGATCTAAACACGTTGAAACTGTGGCTGATCGGCTCCAGTCGACTTTGATTTTTAATGTAAAGAGTCTTTTTGAGTTCTATTGCCGTGTTGAATAATGCAATAGAAGAAAGGTTGTCTTTGTGTCTGAGAAGAAGATCAATCGCTGCGCTGTGACATATCTATTTCATAATAGCGTTAAAAAGGGAGAAAAGAGCTGGGCAGGACCTCGGACCTATCCATCCGAAGCCCTGTACTGGCTTAAGCTGTCTGCATGGGCTGTTGCTGCTTCTTCCCACCGGTTGTGTCATGCACGATGGGATGGCCGTTTTTGTCTCCTCTGCCGATGCCTTTGTAGACGAATCCGTGAGCGACGAAGTCGTCGGGATTGACGATGTTGCGCCCGTCGACGATGACCGGGTGCTCTTTGCCTGTCAGCGCCCTCACTACTGCGGGGTTAAGGGCTTTGTACTCGTCATGGCCGGTCATGATTGCGACTACATCTGCGCCCTGAAGCGTATCCTCCAGACTGCGCAGGATTGGTAAGCCCGGGTACTTCTCCACATACGGATCGTGGACTTTCACTTCGAAACCGTCCAGCAGGAGCAGGTCCCGGTAAGTCTCCGAGGGTGTGTTTCTGGCGTCGTCCGAATTGTTAAGGAACGCCCAGCCGAGGATCGCTGCTCTGGCGCCCTTCTTGCTTTTGCCCGTGCGCTTCAGGCCCTGCAGGGTCAGGTTAAACATGTGCCTGGGCATGAAGTCGTTGATGTTGCGGGCGAGCACGAACATGGAATCCTTGCCCTCCGGGTAGTCCAGGTGGCCGTTGAGGGTCTTGACTCCGCGCTCCAGGTGGTATGTGTCCTTGGTGAGGCAGTGTCCTCCTACGCCGGCACCCGGCCACAGGATCGCCCGGGTGATTCCGTCGCCCTTCAGGCTATCAATGCCTGCCCGAACGTCATAGAAGTTGATGTTCATTGCTTCGCAATAGAGTGCTAGCTCGTTGGCCGCTGCGATCTGCATATCTCTAAAGGTATTTTCTGCTGTTTTTGTGACCTCGGCAGCGGTCGAGCTCATGGGTATTAACTTACCTTTTGTCAGGATCGGTGAATATAGCTCGACGGCACGTTTGGTGCTTACCGGGTTAATTCCCCCGACAATGCGGTCGTGTTCCTGGATGTTCTTCAATAGTCGACCGACCATGACTCGCTCGGGCGCGTGGGCGAGTGCGAACTCAACACCTGCCTTCATGCCGGACTCTTCTTCCAGCACTTCCTTAGCCATACCCAGTGTCGTCCCCGGCGTTACCGTTGACTCGACCACTACCAGCGTACCGTACCTGAGGTGCTTTCCTGCCATGCGAAGGCCTTCGGTCAATGCGCTGAAATCTGGCACCAGGTCCTTGGTATTCTTAAAGGGCGTCTGAATGGCCAGCGTAACCGCATCAAGCTCACGAATCCGGGAGAAGTCGGAAGTACACTCAAACTTTCCTTCTTTAACCACCTTTTTCAGGAGATCTTCCAGGCCTGGTTCCTCTCCCTTCAGCGGGCTCTCGCCACGATTAAGCATATCGATCTTATAGCCCGACGAGGGTGAGTCTCGCTGGAAACCGCAGACATGAGTAAATTGTTTGCTATTCGCAAACAGCGCCGCCGCGGGAATGCCTACGTAGCCCATGCCAATCACGCCGACCTTCCTGATCGGGCCTTTTCTATCGATGATCTTTTTTAAATCGTCCATGTTCAACCCCTTGGAATATAATCATCAATATATATACAAATATGTTATATATAATTTTCGTAATGTGCGCCTGAGGGCGCAAGAGAGCCTTCGGCTTATCTGTCAGCGCTGGTAAAGATTGGATCGACCCGGCCTAAGATCAGAGCGTTAGTAGGAAAAAGGGATGGGCTCATACTGTTTACTTTTTCTGGCAGGGTGCAGCGATCACGTTGCTTGTATACCAATCAGTTTATTTTTATAACGCTAATAATTGCTAAGACTCCCTGGTTATGTATATACTGGTCATCCCGGTTTGTCTCTTTGCGTTTAAAAATTGAAGCCTTTTAAGGCTGAACTATCTCGTTACACTTGCTTTCCGTTATGCTATTTTCATAACCAGGCTCAAGCAGATGATCAGGTTTATTTATACCTATCACTTATTAGTAACCGGACTCAGTCCATGACACAGGAGCGTCATTCGATAATGGTAACCTATGCTGAGAGGATTAACTCGCTACCACCTTACTTGTTTGCTGAGGTGGACAAAGCTAAGCATCAGAAGATCAAAGAGGGCGTCGACGTCATCGATTTCGGTGTTGGCGACCCGGACACCCCTACCCCCGATTACGTGATCGAGGAACTCTGTAAGGCGGCCCATGACCCGGCGTCACACCAGTACCCTGCCTACTCGGGCTCTAACATTTTCAGGGATGCAGCTGCGGAGTGGTGTAAGGACCGGTTCGGCATCAAGCTGGACATGGCGACCGAAGTGATCACGCTCATCGGCTCTAAGGAAGGTATCGCTCACATTCCACTGGCGTTCGTGAACCCGGGCGACTATACGCTCTGTCCGAATCCTGGCTACACAGTGTACGCTACGGGTACTTCATTTGCTGGTGGCAAGCCTTACGATATGCCCTTGCTGGCGGAAAACGGCTTCAAGCCCGATCTGTCGAAGATACCGGCAGATGTCATCAAGAAGTCGAAGATGATTTTCATCAATTACCCGAATAACCCTACGGCGGCCGTAGCTGACAAGAAATTCTTTAAAGAAGTCGTGGACTTCGGCAAAGACCACGGCATCGTCGTGGTGCACGACAACGCTTACTCTGAAGTCAGCTACGACGGCTACAAGTCCCCGAGTATCCTCGAGATTCCCGGTGCCATGGACTGCTGTATCGAGCTTCACTCGCTGAGTAAGACCTCGAACATGACTGGCTGGCGCATCGGCTTTGCTGTGGGTAATGCAGAGATCGTGGCAGGCCTTGGCAAGATCAAGATGAACGTGGACTCGGGGGCATTCCTGGCCGTCCAGATGGCGGGCATCACTGCGTTGAAGCACTCGAAAGCGTTCACGGATAAGACTAACAAGATGTACGAGGCAAGGAGAGACGCGCTTTGCAACGGCCTGAAGTCGATGGGCCTGAATGTGACTCCGCCGAAGGCGACGTTCTATGTCTGGACGCCGATTCCGAAGAACTACACGTCCATCGAATACGCTAAGTACCTGCTGGACAAAGCCGGCATCGTCGGCACTCCGGGCTCGGGCTTCGGTAAGTACGGCGAGGGCTACATCAGGTTCTCCCTCACCAGTCCGATCGAACGCATCAACCAGGCTGTCGAGAGGATGAGAACGCTATGATGCCGTTTGAAATACCGGGCCATATCGAAGTAAAGGGCGGCCACCTGACCATCGGCGGCGCCGATACTGTCGAGCTTGCGAAAGAGTTCGGCACCCCGCTGTACGTGACCAACGAAGATCGGCTCAGAGACAACTACCGGCGCTTCTCTAAGGCCTTTCCCGACGCTAAGATCTACTTCGCGGCCAAGTCGAACAACAGCCTCGTAGTCCAGCGCATACTTGCTCAGGAGGGTGCGGGTGCGGACGCTTTCTCTGAAGGAGAGATCTACATTGCCCGGCTTGCAGGTATCCCTGCGAATAAGATCCTTTTCACGGGCAACTCCAAGACTGACACCGAGCTGCGTTATGCTGTCGAGGCCGGAACGATGGTGTCTGTCGACAGCCATGATGAGCTTATCGCGCTGTCTAAGATTGCCAGTGCTGCCGGCAAAGAGATCGAGATCGCTTTCCGGGTCAACCCGGACGTGAACGCCAGGATTCACCCGAAACTGGCAACCGGTCTGGGCAAGTCCAAGTTCGGCATTCCTAGGGACCAGATCGTCAGCATCTACAAGGAAGCAAAAGAGCTGCCCGGGGTGAAACCCGTGGGCATCCACTGTCACATCGGTTCCACGATCCTCGATGAGGGTCCGTTCGCCGAAACTACTGAAAAGATGATGGACCTCGTCGGTCAGATCTGTGACTTCATCGACCTCAAGTGGGTCGACCTCGGTGGTGGCTATGGCGTCCCATACACGAAAGACATCAAGCCGACAGATCCTAAAGTCTGGGCAGATGCTATTCTGCCGGTGTTCCGGGAGCGCTGTGCAAAGCTGGGCATACACCCTGAGCTTCACCTTGAGCCGGGCAGGTACATCGTCGCGGATACGACCATCCTGCTGATGCATGTCAACACTGTCAAGCAGTCCTCTTCGCACTTCGTGGGCACCGACGCGGGTTTCAACACTCTGATCAGGCCTGCCATGTACAACTCTTACCACGAAGCGGTCATCGCCAATAAGGCTGATGCGACGCCGGCAGATACCTACACCATCGTAGGGCCCATCTGCGAGTCGGGGGACATCCTGGCGTCTAACAGGCAGCTCCCTGCAGTGCAGAAGGATGATATTGTTGCACTGCTTGACGCGGGAGCCTACGGTTTCTGCATGAGCTCACAGTATCTCGGCCGGCCCCGCTCTGCCGAAGTCCTGGTGCACAAGGGCATGGCAGAACTAGTCAGGAAGCGAGAGACCATCGACGACCTCCTTCAGAACCAACTCATGCCGGGGAGACTGCTATGACCGTGTTGAAGTTCACCAAGATGCACGGCAACGGAAACGACTTCATCGTCATCGACGAGTTCGAGTTCCCGGTGCCTGAGGACAAAAAAGCCGCGTTCGCAAAGAAGTACTGCAACCGCCGGTTCGGTGTCGGCGCAGACGGCGTGCTGTTCCTGGCAAAGCCCATGCACACCTCGCTTCACATGCGCATCTTCAACGAGGATGGCACTGAAGCCGAAATGTGCGGCAACGGCGTCAGATGTTTTGTCAAGTACGCCATGGATCACGGCCACATGCGCCCCGGCATCGATAAAGTCGAGACCAAGGCTGGCACACTAGAAGTCGAGGGCAAGATCGTAGACGGCAAGACCTGGGTAAAGGTCAGCATGGGCAAGCCTCTGTTCGACCCCCGGAAAATTCCTGCCACAGGCATCAACAATTTCATGAATATGCCAGTCCACGGCTTCGAAGTATCCGCAGTCAACACCGGCGTTCCCCACGCAGTCATCTTCACCGATGATCTCCAAGCCGTCGACATCCTGAAGATAGCGCCGCCCATCAGGTACGATCTCAAGGTGTTCCCCAAGGGTGCCAACGTGAACTTCGTCCAGCGCGAAGGCTACAACCTACGGGTGCGGACCTACGAGCGAGGAGTCGAAGGCGAAACCCTCAGCTGCGGCACAGGGTCAGTTGCAGCAGCGGCAGTAGCCCGGTACATGGGATACATCCGGGAAGAGACCACCGTTTACACGGCGGGCGGCGATCTCAAGATCAGCTTCGTCAGCGACGTCGCCTACATGGAAGGGCCGGCAGAGGCCGTTTATGACGGGGAGATCGAAGTTGATTTCTCGGCCCTTTAATTTTTTGTTTTAAATACATCGTGCTCTTGTATCGGCTCTTTTCCTGGCGATAGGCTACATAAGATTTATTAAAGTAGCGCTTAAACTATTAAATTAATATTTGGGCCGTACATCGATGTTTTGATATGTCGTAAACAGATGGGTCGTTTTAGTGCAGCAAGCTGTCTACCCGGTACACGGTGGTTGATTTAATGAAGAACACAACTAAAACTGTATTAATCGTTCTGGTGTTTCTCATGGTCCTTGCGCTGGGGATTGCGGCAACTGCTGTCAAGCCTCTATATAACCAGAGCCTTTTCAAGGCTCCTGATCAGACGGGGAGCGCCCATCCGAGCACGGGTGCCGTGTCCGGCAGGCTAACTACTTCAAACACCAGCGTGGGGCTGCCAAATGCATACGTTGCGATCGTCGATGCCACCAACAGTGCCCGGGCATACTACGAAACCACCAGCGATTCGAACGGTTTCTACCAGTTCCCGGCCGTCAACAATACCTATAGCCCGGCTAACGGTGGTGTCTACCTGGCCTTGTACAAGGTATATGCTAACCACAGCCTGTTTGGCGAGGGCTACTCTAATGCATTCCCTGTCGAAGAATACTCCACGTCTCCGGCTAACCTCGTCATCATCCCACAGCCGGTGAGGGTGGTCGTGACCGCTGAGAAGAATCACGTTGAAGCTGACGATTCTGACCGGGTGGTTATCAGTGCATACGCCACAGATGCTCTTGGCGACCCCGTCGTAGATGGTACCTCCATTGACTTCTGGGTGAACGGGACTGTGGGCTACTGGAATGCATCCCAGAACGGTTCGCTGAGCAGGGACGGCGACTACTATGGCGTCCGGAATGTTTTGAATGTCCAGACTAAGAGTGGCTGGGCTAACGTAACCTTCGGCTGGGTCAACGAGACCAATATCGGCAACAACTCGTCGATCTGGGCGTATAACCACAACGATTATTCCATCAACGGCTCGACCAGCATCTACTTCAACCCGACGATGGCCTCCTGGTTCGGTAGCGTTCAGGACAGCTTTGGAAAGCCGTATGGGGGCTCAATTGTCACTCTGCACCTGATGGGCATTGTCGGAAATACGCCTGTTGAGTACTATAACATGACCACCACTACGTACGTGGATCTGCCGTATCCCGGTAGCTACGTGTTCGATAACATTGAGTTAAACAGCTCGATCACTTATGGGTATACCACTGCTCAGGCGAACATTGGTGACGGTGTTACCTACTACGGCGCTTCACAGAACTATTCGTTGAACAAACTGAAGACTTCCGCCGGATTTGTTGTCCTTCACGTCCCGATGCCTGATGGTATCGATTTAACTGCAGACCCGGAGACGATTTTGATTGGTGGTGACCAGTCGATCATCACTGCTCAGCTGTTCTATAACGGAAAGCCGTACAAGAGGTCCGGTGTAAGTGTGACCTTCTTCGGTAGCAATGACACCATCGGCTACCTGCCCAGTATTAAGACCAACATGTCCAACAGCGCCGGCCAGGCAGCAATCATCCTGACGTCCAATGCGACCAAGGGTAACATCACTGTAACCGGATACACCACGATCGGAATCAGCAGAAACCTAACCGACAGCGTCGATGTACAGGTAGTCGGCTGGGGCACGATCTCAGGCATGGTGACAAATAAGAATAAAATCGGTATCCCCAACGCAACCGTCAAGCTCTGGACCGTCAAATGGGCGAATGGCACCTACGAGAACCAGAAGCTGGTCCGGGCGCCGGAGAACCCACAGCAAACTGTATCCCGGCCTGAGATCGCTGCGATCGGAACATACACTTACTACCGGGTCCCTTCGGGTCAGTACAACCTAACTGCCGAGAAGGCTGACTCATCGGGCAACGTCCACCTGTGGTTTGCATGGGTAAACCTGACGGTTGGCACTGCCACAAATAATGTGGCATTGCCTGATTATGCGGGCGGATCGATTGTCGCAGCGACTCCTCCACCGCCTCCTGCCGTAACACTCGCTCCGGCTCCGACTATGCCGGTTCAGGTTGAAACAAGCCTGCCCACCCCTTTTCCGGCTCCGGGCTTTGAGTCCGTATTGATACTGTCCTGCCTGCCTGTGGTAGCTTATCTCCTCGTGAGGAAACAGCGGAAATAGTAAGTCGGGTATCAAGCGCCCGAGCGGGTTGTGTTTTAATAGCTGTGCAGTTAGTGTTTTTACTGTCCCTGAGGCTTGGGTAGCATCGGCCACAGCCACACTCAAGCTGCCACTGGAACACACTGAAATAGACTTCGTCGATTTCTCCTCAGTAGAAATATTTGCATGTGTTGATATTGTAAAACCATATTGTCGGCATCTTGCCACTTGATGTATGTGTAAGTTTGCAGGAGACCCTGTCCTACATCTGGTATAAAACATTTATTCTGATGGCGGAAATCGTCGCAATATTTGCCATCTCCTATGTATAATTTATGAGGATGGATATTGTGTCATAATATGACCTCCGTTCAACTATCCTCACTTTTCCCTTCGGAGCTATTATGTCACTTATTTCTGTTGCTTTCGCCGAATAACCCTCTGGATCATAACGATCAGGAGCGACGTCAGCATCATCAGCAGACCGCCTAAAAGCAGTATCTCCAGAAGGTCTGGCGGAATATCTGTCAGGCTCCTATCCATTTTACCGCCGGTAACGGCGAGCGCGAACACGCCTGGCCCAGGTGATACCAGCTGGTATATCAGCTTATCACTCCCTGCTTTGAGCACTCTGTATGACTGTTGTACTGCAGAGCCGTTATTGCACATGTAGCAAGTGGCATTGCTCATGCCTGTTTTTTGCTCCCATCCGGCATCGACACCAATCGTGACGACCACAAACTCGACCGAATCTCTGCTCTGCGGATTAGTCCCGTATACTTCTACTGCCAGCGGCACCTCCTGTGCTGAAAGCCCGGCCTGCGAAAGTCCTGTGTTAATCAAATCCGCAGCCTGGTTTGCTTTGCCTGTCTCTACCCGGTAAGCGATCCCTTGTGGCAGGTCTCTCAGGAAGATGGCTATATCGGCGGAAAAGTTACTTCCCTGATGCACGGTTGTACCCGTCGGGATGTCGAGTTCTGCCCCGGTGATCCTCCCGAAAAATCCTTCCGAGTTTGCCACCATGCTATCGGTCGCCAGCACCATGCTAGCTACCCTCGCTGAATCCTGGTATATGGGGAGGGCCATGGTATTGTTGCGGAAGATGATGCCTTTCTCAGAATCGTACAGAGAGATCAGTTTCGCTCCGTTTTCCACTCTGGCGGGAATGAGAAGATACGATGACTGGCCGGTATAAACTAGCTGCACGTTGCCAGCTAACGCTGCCCCTCCGATACTGGTACATACTACCTGCCCCGAGCCTGACAGGGGGAACTGCGCAGGCACATTCACTTCCCTGGTGGTCAGATCAGCTGCGCAAACGGTCATGGACAGGCATATCCCGACGAGAGCTGCAGCAGCCATAGCGAGCTTTCGCAGACGTACAGACATCTGTGGAAACTGTGAGCCTGCTATCTACAAAAGAGTGACTGGCTTTTTTCACGAGCGCCGCTTTTACTCTGCAAATCTGTTCGCCCGGATGCCAATAGATTTTTATGTACGGGCTACAGAAAATATAATAACGTGAAGCGTCTATCCAGTATTTCATAATGGCCAGACACCTTCAAAAGAGCGTGGAAACAAGCAAGGCAAAAAATAAAAATTCTCACGCATTCTCGCGGACTGATGTCCTGCTCCTGCTGGCCATAATTATCCTGTCTTTTACCATAAGGTATGTCAGTATAGGTGATAATGGAATCACCTATGATGAGCCGGTCTATGTTCAGATTGGATCTGAGTATGTCTACTCGATTGTCCATCTAGACTTCAGCGGTGATTCGTGGTCTCTGAATAAAGAGCATCCGCCGGTGAGTAAATATATTTACGGTACAGTGATCTGGCTTCTAAACGGTCCCGATTATTCCTACCAGGCGTATCTTTTGGCCAAGTTAGCCAGCGCGATAATGGGGATCCTGACCTGTGTAATCGTTTACCTGCTCGGCCGGGAGCACTATTCCCGGGAAACCGGGTTTGCCAGCGCAATTATCCTCTCGCTGTCCCCCGTATTCCTGGCGCATACGCAAATAGCTGCCATCGAATCCCCTTTGACATTTTTTATCACACTAACAGTCTATGTTTTCATGCTTGCCGTAAAAATGAACAACAAAATTTATTTTCTACTGTCGGCCATCACCTTCGGCCTGGTGATCAGCACCAAGTATAATGGGCTCATCATCCTGCCTGTACTGGCTATTTTCTTCTTAATTTTCACCTGGCTCGGGCTGAAGACGAAGGCAGGTACCAATAATTTACGCGATCTAGCTTCAAATTTTTATCTGTTCGTACCTGTCACGAAGATCGTCATTTTTTTGTCGGTATCGATCCTGGTATTTTTCATTATCTGGCCCTGGCTCTGGACGGATACCATAAGCCGTTTAAACGAATCACTTTCGCACTGGAGTAACCAGTTCACGATTCACCAGGAATATTTCCTTGGCAGCTACGTAAAACCTCCGGTATATTACTATCCTGTCTATTTCATGGTTACCTTGCCAGCGTTGTTGTTTATCCCTCTGGTCGCAGGCATCGTCGGCACAGTGAGATCCAGAAATGCGTTTCACTTATGCATACTACTCTGGTTCCTGGTTCCGTTTGCCTATACATTTTCCAGCTACAACCAGGATGGCATGCGCTATATTATCTTCATCTACCCGGCAGTTGCTTTGCTTTGCGGCTACGGACTAGTAAAGATCGCGGGATCGATCGCCAGGCTGATCAGCGATCGATTCAGGTGGATGACTAGGGAAAAGGTGTTTGCAGGTATCACCGCGATTATGCTAATCTATATGGTCGGCACTGCAGCGCTGGTTTACCCGTACTATCTAGACTACTACAACGTCTTCGCAGGCGGCCTAAACAACGTCAGCGAGCACAAGCTTTTTAAATTCGGATGGTGGGGGGAAGGGATCAAAGAATCTATGGACTGGATTGGCAGCGATGCCCCGGACAATGCTACGGTTGTGATGCTGACGCAACCCTACGATACCAGGAACTTCGATGTTTTCTATCATCATCAGCTATACGTCACGTCTCTGGCCGAAAAAAACAACGTGGAATACAATTTTACCTGGGCACCGGCTGTCACTTACATCAATGGCAAACGTTTCGAGTTCATCCCGGATTACCTGGTACTTAACGTAAAAATGGCTCAGGACGGAAACGTCGTCTTCCATGACTCATCCTATCGAGCAGTATATAATTCTACTGTAAAGGGAGTACCAATCGTCACCGTCTACAAAAAAATTAATTCAACTACTTAGAAAAAGGGACTCTTCTCCAGATTCAGGATGATAACTTTACAGACCCGACGTTTCCAGGTTATCCTGAAACTGTTTTTGAAAAAAAGAAGAATACGGGGCAGGAACCCCGTATTTATACTGGTATTTGTCTCAGGACCGGGAACTTTACATCCCCATATCCATTTCGCCCATGCCGCCGGGGCCCATGCCCGGTCCGCCACGGCCGCCGGACATCTTGCTGGCTGCGATGACGTCATCGATCCTCAGGATCATGATGGCTGCCTCGCTGGCGCCGCTGACTGCCTGGGTCTTGACACGGAGGGGCTCTACAACCTTCTCCTTCTTCATGTCTACGGCTTCGCCGGTGAACACGTTGATACCCGCAGTCTTCATTGCGCCCTTGCCTTCGTGCTTGCTGCGCAGGCTGACGAGTACGTCGATCGGGTCGAGGCCAGCGTTCTCTGCGAGGGTCCTCGGAATGACTTCCATGGCCTCGGCAAATGCCTCGATCGCGAGCTGCTCCCTGCCACCGACGGTGGAAGCGAACTCCTTCAGGCGCAGTGCGAGCTCGATCTCGCAGGAGCCTCCGCCCACTACGTACTTCTTGTCCTCTACTACGACGCCTACGACGCGCAGCGCATCGTGCACTGCCCTGTCAAGCTCGTCTACCACGTGCTCTGTGCCGCCGCGGAGGATCATGCTGACTGCCTTCGGGTTCTTGCACTTCTCAACGAAGATCATGCTCTCGTCGCCGATCTTGCGCTCTTCGACGAGGCCTGCTGCGCCGAGGTCATCCTTGGTCAGCTCGTCGATGCTGGTGCAAACGCGTGCGCCGGTCGACTTGGCGAGCTTCTTGAGGTCGGATTCCTTGACACGGCGGGCTGCCATGATACCTGCCTTGGCGAGGTAGTGCTGGACGAGGTCGTCCACGCCCTTCTGGCAGAACACGACGTTGGCGCCGATTTTCTGGATCTTGGTGACCATGTCCTTGAGCATCTTCTCTTCCTGGTCGAGGAAGCTCTGGAGCTGGTCCGGGCTGGTGATCTCGATCTTGGCGTCGATCTCGGTCTTTTCGATCTCCAGGGGAGTGTCGATTAACGCGATCTTCGCGTTCTTGACCGTCTTCGGCATGTTCGGGTGGATTCTTTCCTTGTCGATCACGATGCCTTCGATGAGCTCTGAGTCGCCGATGGTGCCGCCGACTTTCTTCTCTACCTTGATGTCGTCGACGTCGACCTTGCCGCTCTCGTCTACGACTGCCTTGATTGCCTTGACGCACAGGTCAGCGAGCTTCTCGCCTACTGCTTCTGCGCCCTTGCCGGTCATGGCTGTGACTGCGAATTCCTTGAGGAGTGCCTCGTCCTTGAGCGAGACGTCGAATGCAAGGCTGTTCAGGATTTCCCTTGCCTTGTTGGCTGCCTGCCTGTAGCCGGATGCGATGACTGTCGGGTGAACGTCCTGGTCCAGAAGGGCCTCGGACTTCTTCAGTAATTCGCCTGCGAGTACGACTGCGGTGGTGGTGCCATCGCCGACTTCATCGTCCTGCGTCTTGGCGATCTCCACGATCATTTTGGCGGCGGGGTGCTCGATGTCCATTTCTTTCAGGATAGTAACACCGTCGTTGGTGATGACTACATCACCGAGGGAGTCTACGAGCATCTTGTCCATGCCCTTCGGACCAAGGGTAGTCCTGACTGCCTCTGCTACAGCCCTTGCGGCCATAAGGTTCATTGCCTGAGCGTCACGGCCCCTTGTCCTGCTGGAGCCTTCCTTCAGAATTATAATCGGTTGGTTGGATTGCTGTGCCAAATGTGAATCCTCCTTAACTTATTAGAATAATACCTGTGTGGTAATCAGGTTTTATGTGCTTGTGATTCTATATATAGCTTGCGCACGCCCCCTTCGGGGCCGAATAGTAAATGCCATCGACCAAAGGGGATTTGATTTATATCTACACACAAATGATAATATTACATTTCCTGCTGCGAAAAGGCCTCTTTATTTGCCGAGGCTGTTTAATATCGCGGCCATTTTCTTAAATCAGAATACACTTCTATATATAATTTGTTCCAGCATAACTTAAATCAAAGCCGTCACTCGACTACGACTCTCAATATGTATTCAGGCGCAGGCTTCGACCACGGCCTGACCAGGCTGAAACACATTTCGCACTCGCCGGTGGCTATCGCAGCGAAGCGCCACCATCGTGCTCCTGATCCGTTAAACCGGGCGGACCCCTTTTCTTCGTAATCCGAGTCATCAAGCTGCAGGCACGGGCACAGGTGCTTATACTCCCACATGTATCCTGACACCCTGCTCTCGGGTAGATGCACGACCAGCCTTTCCCGGAGCTTGAGGCTAATCTGCGTCCCGTTGTCACCTAACCTGGCGATCATGCATTTACCCGAACGATTTCCCATCGTTTATAGCTTCCACATGCCACGATGGTATGTTCCGCATGAGTCCAGCCGCCTCCGCTCTTAGTGAATCCAGAGCAGTAAATGTAAAAGTTCATATATTATGTACCCCCCATTTTTGCCAGAATGAGCCACGTTTATCTTGGAAAGCTGACCCTGTTCTGGTGCGACACCTGTAACGTCCCGGTACTGGGCAAAAAGTGCGCGAAGTGCGGGTGTGAGTCAAGGCGGGTAGAGGTTACTCCGCCCGGCGATATCCGCCCGGCATTCCCCTTCGATATCGACCTGATCAACCGGGCGATCGCTGAAGGCTTTGGCCACGAAGGCCTCATCCAGGATAAAATTGTAGTGCTCAATAAAGCTCCTTACGAGGACCGCCTGGATGAGATATATGTGGATGGCCGCATGTTCGGTGCGGTGCGGTTCGACCCCGTCCGGCTGAAGTGGACCTTTATGCCCCGGGCATACTCGGCGAAGCAGATGAAGATCACGAAGGGCTACGTGATTGCCGACAAAGGGGCTGAAAAGCCGTTGCTCGGCAGCTGCAACATGCTCGGTCCCGGTGTGGTCGACTGCGATGAAAATATCCGGATCGACGACGAGGTTATCGTTCTCCTGGATGGCAACCCGATCGCCATGGGCCGGGCTAAGATGACGGGCGCCGACATGAAGCTACGGAAGAAGGGTGTGGCTGTCAAGACACGCTGGAACGGCTATGATGACACTGTGATTTCGGCAGGCGGCCAGACCTGGGACGACGCGATAGTAGCTAACACCAATTACCTAGACGGCTTTGAAAACGAGGCTATTAGCTTCACAAAGAAGACTGTGGCAGCACATGCTGATCTTCCCGTCACCGTGTCCTACTCGGGCGGCAAAGACAGCCTGGCCACGTTGCTGATCGTCAAAAAGGCGGTGCCTGAGTTCGATGTGATGTACATCGACACCGGCCTGGAGTTCCCGGAGACCACCGAGAACGTTCATCAGGTGGCAGAGCAATATGCCCTGAAACTGAAAATCGCCGAAGCCGAGTCCTTCTGGGCCGCAGTCCCCAAGTTCGGCCCTCCGTCCGTCGAGGCAAGGTGGTGTTGCAAAGTCTGCAAGCTAGGCCCGATCACCAATCTAATCGAAACCAGCTACCCAAAGGGTTGTCTCTCTTTCATCGGCCAACGTCGATACGAGTCCGAAGTCCGGGCCAAGAGCCAGCGGGTCTGGCAGAACCCGTGGGTGGGCAACCAGACCAGTGCTTCGCCGATCCAGAACTGGACCGCATTGCACATCTGGCTCTACCTCTTCCGGGAAAAGGCGCCGTACAATCCGCTATATGGGCGGGGCTTCGACCGCATCGGCTGCTGGCTATGCCCGAGCGCCAGCCTGGCCGACTACGAGTACGTCAAGCAGCAGCACCCAGAGATGTGGCAGCAGTGGGAGGCTTTCCTGCTGGACTACTGTAGAAAAGTCGGGCTCTCACCTGGCTATGTGACCTACGGGCTGTGGCGGTGGAAACGCTTACCCCCGCAGTGGGAAGAGATCCGTAATACACTTGGCATCACTACCACGACGCCTGAAGGCAAAGTGGAAACTCTCGACTTTTCAGTCGTCTGTGGTCATCGTCCTTGCAAGGACGGCTCGGTCAGCGCAGAAGGCAGCTTTGACGCGCCGCTCGACCTGGGCCGACTGGAAGTCATGTTGAGGCCGCTGGGCGAGGTCCGGTCAATGGACGGGGTTATCTTTATCCCGACGGCGGGTGAGGGCAGCATGCAGGTCTTTGCCACTGGTACAGTGGTTGCCCGGGGCATAGATGAAGCAGCCGTCCGGGATATTATCTGCCGGGCGGAAAAAGCCATTCGCCGAGGCATGCTCTGTACTGGCTGTGGCGTCTGTGTAGGGGTATGCCCCATAAACGCTATAACCAAGGAAGACCACAAAGCTACCATTAGCGAGGGCTGCAACGCATGTGGGGCGTGCATTTCCATATGCCCGCTCGTCAAGTTCCGGGGGGACTTTCAGTGAAGATCGCGATCATCGACTATGGTGCCGGCAACCTGAATAGCGTGGAGCGCGGCCTGGCCTTCGTCGGAACACCCGGCAAGATCACCGGTGATCCGGCGGAAATCGAAGCTGCAGATGCACTGGTACTCCCGGGGGTGGGGGCTTTCGAAGCCTGCATGCGGCAGGTCGAGCCGCTTAAAAAGGTCATCCTGGGGCGAGTCGATGCGGGAGTGCCCCTGCTGGGCATCTGCCTGGGCATGCAGATGTTCTACGAGGCCAGCGAAGAGAATGGCTGCCACCAGGGGTTAAAGATTGTGCCGGGCACCGTATCTCGATTTGCCGGCGACCTGAAAGTGCCACACATGGGCTGGAACTCGCTTTCTGTCGCGCAAAAACACCCGCTGCTCAAGGACATACCAGATGACAGCTTTGTGTATTTTGTCCACTCGTACCGGGCCGGGGTCACCGGCAACACGGTGGCGTCCTCCGACTACGGGGGAGCATTCACCGCGATCGTCTCCAACGATGCGGGTAACGCGGTGGGTACCCAGTTCCACCCTGAGAAAAGCGGCCCGGTCGGGCTGAGGATGCTTAAAAACTTCGCAGGGATGATATAACCCTGACAGAAAAAAATAGTGTAGGTGTATCAGTGAAGGATTTATTGTTACAGTCAGACGTCGCCATATCCAAACTCTACCCGGATTACCGGAAGTTGTTAAAATCGCTCATGGTGGGTGTTCTCGCGACGATGGTTGACATGGTGGTCCTTTTCACCTTAAACCACTATTTCGCTTTATTCTATATATTCGCCAAGATCGTATCCTATCATCTTGGCATGGTCGTTAGCTTCTACCTGAATAAGACGTTCACCTTCAAAAACTCCTATGAAAAGTATCATTATCAGCTGGCATCATTTGCACTGGTCGCATACTCCCAGATGATACTGACCTTAGCCCTGTTGTTTATTCTGGTCACCTACGTCTTCGCAAACGACTCCACCCTGTACGTGATGATCGCAAACGTCATCGTAGCGTTCATCGGCTTTATCTACGCGTTTACGATCAACAAGTCGGTCACGTTTAAAATTTTTAAATAACAAGTAGGCTGACCGGTCAGGGTCTGACCGATACAGTACCTTCAGGTACTGTCTACGCCTTTGAGCAGCGACGAAATCGTCTCAAAGGTGGACTTTACAATCAGGTAAGCGCCGCCAATATAGACGATGCTCTGTGGTGCCACCGGAAGTACCACAATCGACAGGAATGAGGCGGCAATTAGTGCCGTATCGCCGCGTGTCAGGAACGTGGCCACTTTCTCCATCACGTTGGGGTTGACCTCTGACGAGTCCATCTCAAGTACTATAGTACCCTTCTGGAACAGCTTGATCCAGCTTGATTCCTCTGATATGAGGATTGCCGTAGCGTTCGGCAGGCTTTCGGTAATGCCGCTAGCGGCAGCGTGCCTGGTGCCGAACCCGGGCAGCGTGGTCGAGCGCAGTAGACGTGCGCCAAAGGCGATCAGCTCCCCTCTCGGAGTGATGATCACTGAACCGTCTATTGTGGCGAGCTTTTCCATGACGACGTTCATGCCCTTCTCGGTCACTGGAAACGCTGTGGTAAACTGCGGGTAGTGGGTCTCAAAAAGGCCTGCTATGTCGGCACGTTCAGCAATCACGATCAGACCACCTTCTCCACTCTTTGAGATGCCTTTGGAGACACCCAGGACTACATCCATTACTTTTTCTTCCTGGACTTCTCGTTCGTCGATCGTCACTACTTCAGCTGCCAACCTTCACATCCACCCGGCGATAATATCCTATGTTCTTAGTACCCCTCGAAATATTTGTATGTTGCCCTGCAACGTGGCAGGGTCCCCTACTCGGAGCCCAGGGACAATTCGTATTTATTCCTTATCCTATAAAAGGAAATAGCATGCGGGACATGCGTTTAAGATCATACGAGGGGAGATGGGGGTGGCAAAGACCTATTACTTTAGCCGTAGGCGACGAAGTATCCTTAAATATGATCACAGCCGATATGGTCTAAACCATGAAAAACAAGCTAGTCTTTGTGCTTGTCCTTTTGATGCTTCTGGCTATGGGCGTCCTGGCAGGAAGCCTCGTCTATTCGACAATCATACTCGCCTCAGTTGTCAACTGGATGCTGGCCAGGCAATGGATACCAATCGCATCGTACACACTGATAGCTATCGTCGTGATTGTCACCGTCTATTTTGCCATTCGTTTCATCCAGCAAAGCCGTACCTATGGCCTGCCAGACCGGAGTGACCAGGGCCTGTTACGGATGACGATCATCATCCCTACGCTTAACGAGGAGCGAACCATTGAGCAGTGTGTTGCCAGCATTATGAAGGCGAACTACTCTCCTGAGCGGCTGGAAGTGATCATCGCACACGAGGTCGCGCCTAAATGTAAGGATGCGACGCCTGAGATCGCCGTTGCTCTGGCAAAAAAGTACCCGCAGGTAAAGGCAATCTCAAACGACGGGTTACACATGGGGTCGAAAGCCGGCTCTCTAAACAACTGTCTCTGCCAGGCGAAGGGCGAAATCATCGGCATCTACGACGCAGACCACTTCATTGACCCGGATGCCCTGATTCGTGCATCTGCACAGTTTGCGTCTGACCCGGCGCTCGCATGTATCGGCGGCAAGATCATGGTACGGAACATGGATTATAACCTGTTTACACTGATCACCGGAAACGAATCCACCGTTCTCAATAACTTTTCTCGCTTCATCTCGGAATTTCTGACTGGCAATCACCTGATCTACGGATCAAACGTCTTCATCAGAAAAAGCGAACTCGAGCGCATAGGCGGTTTTGACGAGTCCAGCCTGACCGAAGACTGCGATCTGGGCATGAAACTGATCAAGACGAACTGTCGTGTCCGCATCGACTACACGATAAAGAGCTATGAACAGCCTGCGCTGACCCCGCACGACTGGTGGTACCAGCGAGTTCGCTGGACTCGGGGTAGCATGGATGTCCTGCGGAAGCACCTCAAGCAGTCGGCAAAAGCACCTCTGAACCGGAAAACCATGACTACCATAGTCCTGTATTCCCTCAGTACCGGAGGGCTACTATTCAGCATCATCCTGGTAGGCTTCCTGGGTTTCCTCCTCTATGTCAACGTGGTACCGCCAGTGATCCTTGCCGCCTTTGCCGCACCGCTAGCCATACTGTTCGCAGCGGAATCCCTCCTGCAGATCGAGGAAGGCCGGGGCAGCATCACTGATATCCTGCTTTCAATCTTTATCCGGCCATTGATCATCTTCGCTTATTCGCTCATCGGAGTTTACGCAGTCGTACTAGATGTGCTCGACGCCAGGCGCGACTGGGTCGAGAACCAGCGGATGTGACGTCATCAGGCCGCCTTTTTTATGGCGCTAAACTCATTTTCACAGGAGTCAAAAAACTAATCATGTACAGGATGCGCAACGCTGTAAACGTGAACAGCAAGGCTCCGGTTTTTAGGGGTATGGACATCCGCGGCACGGAGTTCAACACCGCAACTTACACGGGCCGGGGAAATCTGGTCATCTTCTTCTACCGCAACAGCCAGTGCCAGACATGCAGGGAGGAACTAAAAAATCTGGCTGACAAATACCAGTATATCACAGGCCAGGATAGCGAGGTAGTGGTAATCAGTACCGATAGTATCGATGAAGTTAAGAACCTGGCTGTAGATCTGCAACTGCCCTACAAGGCCATCAGTGACCCCGAACACCGGATCATTGACGCATATGGTGTTTTCGATACAAATACTGACACCGCCTATCCTGCGCTGTTCCTCATAGACATGAACGGCATAGTACGATACCACAAGATCATCGAAGGGCTGGATGATCTGGTGTCTGGTGACGAGGTCGTAAACACGCTCCGGGCCATGAAGCCCGGCATGGCCTCGCACGGCGGATTTAACCCTATGCCGTCGCCTTAGGCGGTCGCCGTTGGGCGACAAAAAGCTATGGAAAATAGGGAAATCCAGGCGCGGGAGCGCCTTGATCTTTAGTTTCTCATCGTGTTCTCGTTCATGTACTGGCCGCTATAGCCTTCCTGCTCCGAGTCCAGCCTCATGAATATGAGCTGTATCGCCCTGGTATCCTTTTTGATGAAGAAGCCGCTCTCGTTGTAGACTACCAGCAGCGCCTCACTCCGTCCTCGGTAGCCGGCGTCCCACACTGCAGTATGGACTGTGGCTCCCATGCGCAGCAGGCTTGAGCGGGGCCTGGCGATGGCACACATGTCCTTCGGGATAGAGACGATCTCGTTGAACACGATCTTGTAGCAGCCCTTGGGCAGAAACAGCCATCCTTCCTCGTCCCACGGCAGAGGCTGGTATACCGGGAGCTTACGATCTGCGTTATCAAACCCTATGCGTCCGGGGCCTTCAAAGGCTTCGACATGTTCGACTGACAGCTCAAAGCCGTTCACCTGTGTCTGGGCGGCTGCATTGATGGCGCCTTCTACGAGGCCCTGTTTAACGAGCTCTGAGAGCCCTGTCCTGCCTGGGATCATCCGGTTCCACTCCTTCGTCGAAAGTCCTCACGAACGGCTTGATGTCCAGCACCGGGGTGCCGTCCAGCGCGTCAAGCCCTTCGACTACCAGCCTATTGCCTTTTCGGTCTATAAGCTTAACTACCGTGATGCCGATCGGATTGGGTCTGTACTGGCTTCTGGTGTTGAAGACGCCTGTAATCGGCCGGGATTCGTCACCCCGGGGATGGAGCTTCAATTTATAGCCATCCGCGCGGTCAAAGTAGAAGATCACCGTGATCAACTCGTTCTGCTCTATGTCCGTGAGACCCTCTGAATATTTCTCATCGATAACGATCTCGGAGATCAGGTGCCTGAACTCGTCAGAATGCGTAGCCGGCCCGGCAGCATTTTTCACATGGCCTATCCGTGTAAATGTCATCCGGTCCATCATATGGTAGGTTATGCCTGTAGGTATATAAACGGCAAGCCGATCAAATGCCATTTTCTGCTCTATTACTCAGGCTATGGAACTCTCACTTAATGTGTTTCTTTAACTTCTTAGTTTAACGATATAGAAATAAATGCCGGGTTAGATATAGAATCAGCCAGATATACTCATGCAACCTAAGTACCAATCATCAAATTTACCGGTGATCCTATGAACGCGATAAAAGCTGGCATCCTCGCAGGTATAATTGGCATTGGGCTCCTGATTGTCGAATTTTTTTCCCTGATGTCTCTCGTAAAGGTATTTCCGAATTCCCAGATACCCTTCATTCTGGTAATCACCGGGCTGTTGACGTTTGTCATACCGGGCGCTCTGGCAGGCATTTTTGCATCCCGCCATGTCATGAGCACAAAGGGGGCCCTCTTGCCAGGGCTGATTGCGGGCGCAATTGTGGCTTTAGTCGAATTGCTCAGAATGGCAAGCCTCATATTCCCTGTTTTGGGCGGGCAGCATGGCATAGACCTTCTCATTGTAGCGCTCCCCGGCTTCCTCATTCAGGCACCCATCACCATAGCGCTATCCGGCCTGTGCTCGGCTCTGGCAGTTTTTTTCACCCGGGAGCTGAGCGGCGACAGAAGAAAAGAATGGTAAGAGTACTACCACGCTGGTCATACACTCTCCCGGCGACCCTCAGGTCGCCTGCGAGAAGTTTTTAAATAATTGAAAACAAACGATAACCCGTATGGCGGGCAAAGGCGCTGCACCCGGGCTGAAAGGTTATGGCTTCATCGGCAAAGCTATGTATCTGACAGCCGACCTCGGGCTGCGTTTGTCCACGCTTCCTGTCATTGGCCGAGTCGTAGATCTTATCGCATCCCGGCGCAGGCTAAAAGTTGTCACGGTGCCGGTAGGCGCTATTTTTAACCGGAGCCCTGCAGTGCTGCACATCGACGCTGCAAGGCAGCTTGTCGAAGCTTCTTCGTACATTGTCCGTACCAACACCTGCATGTGCCGGGAAAGCCAGCACTGTAAAGAATACCCTGACGATCTTGGCTGTCTCTTCCTGGGTGATGGTGCCCGGAAAATGGGCATAAACAGCAGGGTACAACCTGTTACAAAAGAGGAAGCTCTCGCTCATCTGGATCGGGCAAGCGAACTCGGCCTCATCACCAACGTAATATGGTCATCACTGGAGCTCACAGCTCTTGGCGTTGATCCCGGTCATGCGGTAGAGCTGTGTTCCTGTTGTCCGTGCTGCTGCCTCGCCTTTAAGACCAGAAACGCATCACTGGCCTTCCTCGACGGCATTGCCGGGTTTGGTATCTCACGGGTACTAGACAAGGACGATTGCACCCGGTGCACGAACTGCGTAAACGCATGCCCATTCCGCGCTATCCGTATCGATATGCGTGACGGGCCCATCATCGATGAGAGGCGATGCAAAGGATGCGGCAGATGCGTGGTTGTCTGCGGTCCCGCAGCTCTCAAAATCGTGCCATTCGAGTCCGTTACCAGTTCAACACCGCTGCCCGGTACACTGTACCTCGAAGAGTTCCTCGAGAAAGTTCGGTAGTATCGACTGTGGTCGATAGCATAAGCTATCAGAGATTGCATAAGCTATCAGAGCTAGAAAAAATAAAAAAGAATTCGTTTTACTGCTTCGAAGCAAACGCCAGGTTGCCGTCGACCTTGTTGATCTTGGCCTTGACGATCTCGCCGGTTTTGGCGTTCGGGATGAAGATCGTGAACTTGTCGACCTTTGCAATGCCGTCGCCCTTCTTACCCTGGGTTTCGATCTTGAACTCGTAGATCTTGCCTTCTTCGATGGATGCTACGGCCTTGACCGAGGCTGTCCTGGATCTCCGCTTCTGGATCGAGCGCTGGGCGCCGCAAGCGTCGCACTTGAGTGTCGTCACGCGGTCGTACTTGACCAGCTTGGTATCCGGGCGGCCGCATTCTGCGCACCTGACGTATTCGCCGACGTATTCGTCCACAAGGGCGCTGATCTGCTCGGAGGTAAAGCGTCCCTGTAGCACCATGCGGCTACCTTCGACCTTACCTGCAGTGCCCATCTCTTTCAGCAGGAACTTGATAAAATGATCCTGATCCCGGTTCAGGGTGTCTCTGATTTCCTCGAAGTTGTCCCAGACGGTGGTCCGGCCTTCGATAAAAGTTTTCGGCTTCGGTACAATGAAGCGCTCTCCGCTGGCATTTGGATTAGGCGTCTTGGAGATCGCCCTGTTAAGTAATGAGTCGTATCCTTCCATTGTTACACTCTTTGGTATGAGTAGCTTATGGGCGGGGTATTTAAAAAGGTTTTGGTTTGAAAAAAGGTATAGGTACGCCTTTTCATGCTGTAGGCTACCCAGAAGCGTGACAGCAATAACTTAAAAAAATAACTGACGGCCCAAAGGCCGTTTACTTGACTAGCTCTGCGCCTTTCTCGACGACGAGCCTGTTGGGTGTGGGCAGCTTGTGGCCGGCACGCCTCATGGCTTCCTTGGCCTTGATGAAGTTTTGCGGGGTGGTCCAGATCGTGAATATGCCCTGGCCCTCGAATACACGGGCAGCCGTGCCTATTGCCTTTCCGAATGCCCTGCGCATTCCATCCGATACTCTGTCTGCGCCTGCGCCAGTTGCCTGCTTGTTCTCTCTGAGCACCTGGTGGGGGTATACTCTTACCTTGAACCGGTAGTTTGCCTTGCCTACATCGTTCATGAGGTACCTGTTTGCAGTAATACGAGCCGCTTCCAGGGCGTCGTGCCTGATCTGGCAGGTCTCGTTAACCACAAGGGTGAGAGCGACGGGTAATTCTTCTGTCAGGTTGCCCATGTCAAACTGGGTAACCTTGACACCCGGTACACCGCCCATGTATTCGCGCCTGGTGTAAGCCGGACCTGAGAACTCTTTGTACATTCTTCCTGGTTTTCTCGCCATAATCTGATCTCCATTGAATCTATGAGATGTAATTGCGGTCTTAAACGACCTTGGGTATTATAAATGTTATGGCAGATCAGGTGCCTTTAAAAATATATTAGTTAGTCACCCGATCTGTTAAATCTTGATCATTTCGTTCATCTGCTGCATGATATGCTTGATCCGCTCGACGGTTTCTTTGTCTCTGGTGAGTTTATCGCTCACTGAGGTGTCGAACTCCGCTTGAGCTGCCTTGAGATCCTCGGCAATCCGGGTGATCTCGCCTGTGGCGGAATCACTGATACTGCGGATGCTCTCTGTAGCAGATTCACTGATCTTTCTCATCTCTTCTACCGAGGACTGGCTGATAGTTCTGACTTCTTCTACCGTAGAACTGCCTGTCGCCTTGATCTGGGCAGCAGACGCCTCGCTGATCTTTTGCACTTCTTCTACCGAGGCTTCGCTGATCATTCTAACGTTAACTGCTGCTGTGTCGCTGACAAGACGTATGTTCTTATCCGCAGCCTCAATCAGAGCGTTCAGCTCTGCCGTGCGAGCCTCCACGCCTGCGGTTTCCCTGGAAATCCGGTTCATGACCTCGGTATACCGCTGGTCGAACCTGGTTTCCCATTCCGAGACCCGCTTCAGGAAGTCTGCATTGCGGGCGCCAGCCTCGTCCTCCATCCGGTGGAGCTCGGCCAGCCGTTCATCAATAGCCATCACGGCGTCCGCGGCGATCTCCGAGCGATTCAGAACGTACTCGCCTGCTTTCAGCAGGCGAATCTCGTCTTCCACTATCTCGTAGTTGCCTACGTCAGCGCGCTGCTCGTACGAGTTGCTGTCACTTCGCTCCCGGTCAAGCCGGGCGATGAGTTGCCGCTCTCGGGCAATGTAGCTCTCGAATTCCATGGCGACACCTCTAAGCCTTGATCAGCTCGTTCATTGTTTTCATGATCTGCTTGATCTTCTCGGTGTTTTCCTTGTCCGAGTCCAGTTTCTTATTAATCGAATCCTCGACTTCCTTCTGGGTACTCTTCAGCTGGGCCATGGCTTCGTCCTTGACAGATATCATGGTCATCTTACCGGTATTAACCGTGTTGATAACCTCGTCCCGGGACTTGAACATCGACTCCAGCGTGGTATCCTTCGTGTTGTTCGCCGCAGAGATCACTACGTCTCTTGTGTCGAGGAGCTTCTTGATTGTCTCCTCTCTGGTACTCCTGATGCTGTCCAGAATTTCGTCTCTGGTCTTGGACATGGATTTTTCGGCCACGATCCGGGCGTTCTCTGTGGAAGACAGCACGATGGATTCGGTCTGCCGTAGAGAGACGATCAGTTCGTCTTTAACCTTGTACATGCCCTCCAGGGCTTCCTTCTTCTGGGTGTCTACGATGCCATGCAGGCTGTCTCTTTCCTGGCCAATCATCGCAGATATTTCGGCCTTAGCCCTGGTGATCGCCGCACCAGTCTCTTCGTTTACGCTGCCCACGATCTTAGCGACCTCTTCCCTGGATTTTCTGGCCGAGGAATTAATTTCGGCGGTCGTCTTCAGTATTTCATCCCGGGTTGCACTGACTTCAGTGATCACTTCATTGCGGGCGTTGTAGAGTGATTCTCTGGCCACTTCTGCAGCCTTGATCGATTCTTCGGTCGAATCCTTGACTGATCTTACTGTTTCAGCCTTCAGTCCGGACACTGACTTCAGCACGTCACTCCGGGTATCCTCCATCTGTCTGACCGCATTGTCACGCAGGCTCACTACATGCTCATTGAGGTCTGTCCTCGCGTCACTCAGGTCCTTCAGAGCAGTGCTGCTGGTTTCTTCGAGGCGTTTCGTAGCAGTGCTGCTGGTTTCCTCCATCTGTCGAACCAGTGCGGCGCGGGCATCTTCAACCTGCTTCGTCGAGGTTGAGCTGATTGAGCTG
>CAZJRS010000007.1:51138-67215 GCA_964548585.1 uncultured Methanocella sp.
CAGTGCGGCGCGGGCATCTTCAACCTGCTTCGTCGAGGTTGAGCTGATTGAGCTGATTTCCCTGATGGCGTCCACCCGAGAGTCTTCTATCTGGGTGGTGGTTCTGGTGCTGACACCCTCTATGCGGTCGATGGTCCTTGTGCTGACGTCTTCGACACGCTCTACTGCCGAGGAACTGACCTCTTTGATCTCGCCGATGGTCTTGTTGCGGATCTCGTCCAGATCGTTGATGGTTCTGGAGCGGGCGTCGTCCAGCTCGGTCTTGACCGTGGTCCTGATCTCTTCGACATCCCGGGATACATCCGTCCGGATCTCCTTCATTTCCCTGGTGACCTCGGAGCGGGTTTCCTCTATGTCATGCTTGACTTCGGTCCTGGTGCCCTGGATTTCCCTGGTGACTGTAGACCGTGTCTCTTCGAGTTCCTGCATGAGGCTTGTTCTGGTGCTTTCCAGCTCGCCGTTTAGCGTTTCCTTGGTATCCTCCAGCTCCTTCAGCAGGTCTTTCGCTTCGCGGCTCTGCTGAGATATGCTGTTTTCAACCTCGGTAACCTTGCTGATCAGTTCGCTTTCAGCTTCCCGGACCCTGGTGATCATCTCGACCTCGATCTTGTTCTCGAGGTTGCGCTCCATGGCGTTGAGGTTGTCCTCAAGGGCCCGGTAGCGGTACTCGATGTTGTTGAGGTTGATGAATTCCTTACGGATAGCGGCCAGCCGCTCGTCCAGGTCTGAGAACGTCTTGTTCACCTGGTCGATCTGCGTCTTGAGGTACTGACCCGACTTGATGAGCTTGGCTTCCTGCGGGGTGACGCGTTCGGACTCTTCCTTGAAGCTGTCGATAGTCTTCTTTATCGAGCCTATCTCGTCCTTGTGGTCCCCGATGATCTCCCTGATTGTCTTGATGTCGTTGGTGTACAGCCTGAACTCGTCCTTCAGGCGCAGGATCTCGTCCCGTCCCTTGGCGAACTCCCTGGCCTGCTTCACGTCTTCGGCGAACTTTTCCACCATGCCCTTGATCGACTTAAGCTCGCTTCTGTAATCCATTACAGCTTTGCCCAGCGAGCTTACCTGATCCATGCTGGACCTGAGCTTGTCCAGATCTTCCCTATAACCGTCGAAGGCTCTGATGTCCGATCCGAACGACTCCTTGAAGTCTGCCATCTCGGTCCTGGTCAGCTCCTTAATCGAGGTGACATCTGCCCGGACTAGGTCGCGCAGCGTGTCGACGTCGTCTGTCAGTGTTTCCTTCATCCGGCCAATGTCAGATGACAGGGAATCTTTTACCTGGCCGATGTCTGTCGATAGTGTGGCTTTGATCTGGCCGATCTCCGATGAGAATGAGCCCTTTACATCAGCTATGTCCGATGTTTGTGCTTCTTTTACCTGGCTGATTTCGGATGACAGGTTGTCCAGATCTGCCTGCATAGTATTCTTGACTGAGTCCATGCTGGACTTTACGATCTCGATACCATCCTTCATCTCGCTGATATCCGCCTTCATGGCGTCGATATCCGTGGTCATGGAGTCCCTGACCCGCGTAATGTCCGCGGAGACGGATTCCCTCGCATATTCCTTGATCGAGGTGAGATCCGAGGCGATCGATTCCTTGATGTGTGCCATGTCCGGGATTGTCGATTTTATCGTGGCAATCTCCGTCATGACTGATGACATGCCAGTGTTCTGTGCATCCAGAGCTTCCCTGATGCCGGCGATGTCCAGTGATAAGGATTCTTTGACAGCCCACACGTCATCGGTGTTACGTTCGATTTTACCGTTGATCGATTCGACTGCACCATTGATCACCTTTAATTCTTCTTCGTAGCCTGCAATGACTGCGGTGATCGATTCGACGTCTGCAGAGCTCTTCGGTGCTCCTATTTCGGAAATGTTGTCACGTAGTGAGTTGATCTTGCTGTCCAGGATCGTGATCGAGGTCTTCAGCAGGTCGACGTTTGCTGTCTGTTCCGATTCGAAGCTCTTGAGCGAGGTGATCGACTCGGTAAAATTGCCAAGGATTGCTTTGATCTCTGACGTTTCCTGCTCGACACTCTCCACCTTCGCGCCGGATACCTTCACACCTACGGCAATATTCTCAACGGAACTGCTTACTGCGGCTATCTTTTCATCGTAGCCTGTCACGTTGTCTTTCAGGTCTTTGATCTCGACGGCGAGCGTCTCCAGTACTTCTCGTTCCTGCTCTATGTATTCCTCGAAGCCGATCTCTTTAAGCCTGCTGATCTCTTCCTGAATTGAAGATATTGTCAGCCGCTGAGCATCGATCAGGGATCGGTTCTCGGTGATCTCAGCCTCGTACTTGTTGAACTCCGGAAGCTTGACATCTTCCCTTGACAGGCCGACGGCCACCATCTTTTCTGTCTCAAGCTTTTCCACCTGTGCCTTGAGATCAGTAACTTGATCCGCGACCTTTTGTTCTTCCAGCTTAATCATCTGGGTCTTGAGCTCCGCGACCTTGTTGACCAGGTCTTCGTTCTGCTTTGCGAGGCTCTCGTTCTGCTGTCGCAGTTCATTGCGGAATTCTTCGATTTCTCTGCGCTGTCTTTCAAACTCCGCGCTCTGTTTCTCGATCTGCGTTTTCAGCTCCGTAACGATCGCTGTATCTACCTGGGGTGCAGGCTTGGATACCACACTAGCGGGCTCAACGATCTCAGGCACTGTTGCCTTGACAGGCTCGACCGAAGGGAGAGGTTTAATCAGTGTTTCTCTACTCTCTCTGATCTCGATCTTTTCGGGCACTGCGGCCGGTGCGGTCTGGGCTGAGGGCTGTGTGGGTTGGGATGACTGTAAAATGTTCGGCTTAACAATCGGCTTCTGCAGCGGGGGCACTGTCGACTTTATCGGTACCTTTTGCACCGGAGCCTTCTCGAACTTTTCCGGCTGCTTCTGCGGAATCTGCGGCTTTGGGATCTGGGTCTTGCCTGCGGGCACGGCCACTTTTTCAGCTGGCTTCTCCGGCATCCTGGCCGGCCTTATCTCTGTCTTAGCGGGCTCGGGTTTCGCCGCTGTATCTGTCTTTGCCAGTTCGCCTTTGCCATCGCTCTTAGAAAGGATAGACTGAAGCGTTTCGAGTTCCTTCTTCAACCGTTCGTCGTCTTCTTTCGTTTTAGCCGGTTTTGACTCGTCTTTCTTCGGTTTTCTATCAAATAAACCCATTTTAAATCCCAACCTGTATTTTCCCGTTTAAAGCTACGGACAATATTCAAAAATTCTTTGATATATACTTTGTTATATTTTCAGTAGCTATACTTGCATTAACTTGGTTATTATCCGTTATAACTTTTTGTGTCCCTGTACTGGCGTTCGTGGTGTATTAGGATAGCTATGAGAAGTAATCGGACTTAGCATCGCTCTTCTGTGAGTTTCTGTATGTCCTCTGTGCCAGGCACAGCGAAGCGTTCCTTAACGGTTAACCAACAAAAAGGATATGGGCCTGGTTATCCCTTCTCGTGATAGACCCCGCACGACTCTACGAACTTGCGGGATAGGGGGATGTAGGATGCCGCGTGTAAATGCGTATACGTAGCGAGGGTGTTGTCCGATATCAGGCCGTCGAGGCCGTTGGTGATCCCCGTGCCCCGGTCTAGCCGGCAGGCGAACCTGGCGTTCGGTGAGATATCCGTAATCACTGAGTGGTGGAACTCGTGGCCTTTGAACTGCGCTCCTTCCTGGCCGATGGGGGTGTCCATCTCAAAGCGGCCTGCTACATATCCTATGGTCCTGACGTGCTTCATCGAGGCGACCCCCTCGAATACGCCGGCCATATCGTGGCGGGAGCCGTCTTCGATCTCGAGGCTTTTCATCAGGTACATCAGGCCGCCGCACTCTGCATAGATCGGCATGCCCTGCCGAGACGCTTCAAAGACTGACTTACGCATGGAGTCGTTCTGAGCCAGTTCGGCAGAGAAGATCTCTGGATAGCCGCCCCCGATGATCAGCCCGTCGACATCGGGTAACTCCTTGTCGTGGACCGGGCTAAAGTGGACGATCTCAGCGCCGCGGCACTGTAGCAGATCGATGTTATCCTTATAGTAAAAATTGAACGCTTCGTCGAGCGCAAGGCCGATTTTGACGCCGGTGGCGTTGCTTTTTACGAATATCTCGGGTTTCAGCTCCCTGATTGCGGGCGCTTCGTTGGCGATCTCCGCTATCCGGGCAAGGTTGAGGTTGTCCCTGATTGTTTCCTTGATCTTTTCTAGCTTGACATCGAAACCTTCGACCCTGGACGCGCCCTCTCGTGCGGGTATCAGGCCGAGGTGGCGCATCGTCAGCTTCATCGAGTTGCTACGCGGGATCGCACCTAACACTTCCACGCCTGTATACTTCTCGATGGCCATCCGGGCCTTTTCTGCATGGCGTTCGCTGCCGATCTTGTTGAGGATGACGCCTCTGATGTTGACGCCCCTGTCGAAGTCCCGGTAACCCTTGACGATCGCAGCGGTACTTCTGGTGATGCTCTGGGCGTCTACGATTAAAATGACTGGTGTCTTGAGGACTTTAGCGATCTGCGCTGTGGATCCGACGTCGGACAGGCTTTCCAGGCCTTCATACAGGCCCCGGACACCTTCGATGATGGCGATATCCGCCCCTTCGGAAGAGTGGATGAATGCCTCGGTGATGGCTTTGTCCGACATGAGGTAGCCGTCAAGGTTTCCGCCCTGCTTGCCGGTGATCATCGAGTGGTAGCTGGGATCAATGTAGTCCAGGCCGACCTTGAACGGCTGTACTGTCTTGCCCTGCTCTTTGAGCAGCGCCATAATGCCCACGGAAATGGTCGTTTTTCCCGCGCTGCTCCTGTCTCCGGCCAGGATGATCCTCGGTATTTTTATCATGATTGTGTCAATTCCCTGAGGTATGCGTCCTCTAATGCTTCCGGTACCTTATTATCCTTTTCCATTAAAACTTTTGCTGCAAGACCCCTGTAGATGAAAGCAGCTTCGGAGCAAGGGCTTGCCTCTATAACGCTCTTTCCGGCTCTTTCGCACTCCTGTACGATGCGGCTGCGGGGTATGCAGGAAAGCATCGGGACTTTGAGTGCATCTGCAAACCGTTGTACGATCTCTCTTTCGTTTGCTGCCTCCCGCTCGTTGCAGATGATGCCCCCCAGCGGGGTCTTAAGCGTGTTGAGGCCACGGCATATATTATTCGCCGCGTAGAGTGGCATGTACTCGCCAGACGTGATGATATACGCTTCCCGAACCATCTTCTTGGTGATTGGGACCGCGAACCCACCGCAGACGATGTCGCCCGGTACGTCAAAGATCAGTACGTCCGCTTCTTTGATGAAGGCTGATGCCTTCATCAGGAGTTCGACCGCTACGATGATCCCTCTGCCGGCGCAGCCTATGCCTGGTTCAGGCCCGCCCACTTCGGTACACTGCACCCCTCCGAAGCCTTCGTATACGATTTCTTCTTCCCTGATACTATCCATCTTGTTATTTCGCTTGCGGACCGTATCCATGATCGTGGGGATCCGCCTGCCGCCCAGCAGCGTGATCGACGAGTCGCTCTTCGGGTCGCACCCGATGAGCATCACTTTCTTGCCCATTTCGCCCAGTGCAGCAGCCATGTTCGACGCTGTCGTCGACTTTCCGATACCGCCCTTGCCGTAGACTGCGAGCTGCTTCTGCTTCATAACATGCTCCTGAGCGTAGCTCCGAACTCGGACTCTACTATATTATCTACACCCAGCGTCTTCGGGTGGAGATCGATCTCCACCATCACGTGGTGGTGTCCGGCCTTTCTCAGTGGCTCTACCTGGCGAGGGCCGTTTGTGATCGAGAATATCTCCATGCCTTGTAGTGCTTCAAAGGGGACCCCGTGAGGGACGCCCGTGATTACCACGTAATCGTAGCCGGAGTACTTTTCTTTGATGATCTCCGCCGACAGGTCCCCTGTCACGGGGTACTCGTCAAGTCCACCCGTTACGTGGTCGATCGGGAAGCCTTTCTCGCCGTATGCTTTTGCGATCGTGTTTGCGTACCTGCGAATCCTTGGGAGGCCGATGCTCGTGTCCAAGTTTGCAATGGTTACCGGCACGGGGGCGTTGAGCTTTCGGGCGGCTTCGCTGACCGCCAGGTTGGCATCCGCGAACATGTAGGCAGTTTCCTTCTTGGCATTCAGGATAGAGACTCCTTTTTTGCCCTGTCGCATCAGTTCGATGAGGCGGGCTGCTGCCTTGTACTTGAGGTCGCCCCGGGAAGGCTCTATGTAATCGCAGCTGGCGGCACCGGCTTTCTTTTCCAGCTCTGTGGCCAGCAGCAGCATTTTCTTCTGGCGCTCCAGCTCTCCGCCATCGAGGATCCCTGCGGCGTGCGCCGCTTCCAGCGTCATGATCGCACCTGTGGTGTTGTCGCCGTAGCCAGCGTGAATTTCCACTTCGATCACTGGCACACCCGGCTCCGCATCTTCCACCGCCCGGTGAAAATTCTCGCCGATGATCATGCTGGCGCAGGTGCCTACGATGCCGATCGTCCGGGGGTTGAACCGCTCCGAAACTTTCTTCAGCACGCTGACGAGCACATCGTGGGCGCCGAAAACATAGTCAGAGTCGCACATGGCTGTGGTGACTACTCTGATACCATCTTCTTCCAGCAGGCGGGCATGCTTGAAGCAGCAGCCCGGCGGGCCATGCAGCACTGCCACGTCGACGTCCAGGTCTCGCAGCGTATAGAGCGCCGCAACAATGGCGCTCGGCCGCGGCTGAATGATCCGGTTTTCTTCCACTAGTAGTCTACCTCCATGTTTTCACGCAGGAAATGATCATGTCTCCGGGCACGGTCCTGCTCAGTGCCACCCGGATTCCCTCTTCGAGGTCGGGCGCGTGGCGCCCGTCAGTGCTCTGGAACCTGTCGCCGACAAGGACCACATCTCCCGTCCAGCCGTTTGCGATGCGGGTTGCCTGGGTCGGGTCCAGGCCTTCGCAGACGTTGTAGCGTTCTTCGCCCAGTACCAGCACTTTTTTCCCCATGTGGCCCTGGCTCTTTTCCAGCGCATGTATCACGCCACTGATTGTCAGTCCTGAACAGGAATTGTCTATCAGTACCCGCCCTTCCAGGTTATCTCGCTTCATCCGGCCGGGAATGCCCGAGAAACCAGCTAGCGCAGCCTGTATCGCTTTCTGCGATACGTTCAGCTGTAATGCGGTAACGGTGGCACATAGGGCAGGATCACCATATGAGTCGAGATCCAGTTCCGGGGCGAAACACGGGTCGATTTTTTTGTCGGCCAGTAGCTTTCCTATGATAAGGCCGTCAGGTGCGAAGCACAGATCGCCCCCATCTCCGAAGGTGATCTCTTTCATCCTGCCTGTCAGACCGTAAGTTGCCTGGTGCACGATAGTGCTGCCGGGCTTCGCATACTCAGCCATCTGCATCTTCGCCAGATATGATCGTTTTGTACCGCCGGCGATCGGATAGTCCCGGTCCAGCGTGGTGATCACGCCAACATCGGCAATGCCACAGCCGCCCAAAGAGACCTCAAACACACAGGTATCAGGTTTCAGGCCAGCATCGCGGACTGAATCGAGTGCTTTTATCATGTTAGCAGGAGTAATGCTTAACCGTTCTCCTGTTGGCTTCCCATCTACAGTCAGCCCTGTGCTGGCATGTACCAGCACGGATTCTCCTGCTGCCTGCAGCATCCTCCCGAGGAGCGTACAGGTTGTTGTCTTGCCATACGTACCAGTGACCTCAACGCATCTCCTCCCGTTAAGGCGACCTGTCGCCTTAATCAGCCACCCAGCCATCCTGTGGTGGGTGATCACCGGTACGTTCCGCTTCAGAGCGTCCGTCAGCAGCCCGTTAGGTGCCATGTGTACGGGAGCTACGACCAGATCGTAATCCCGGGCCTCGTCGAGCTTCAGCACCCCGATGCCGTTTTCCGATGTTTTTCCCGCTCCGTACACGTCCACCGCGAAGACTTCATACCCAAGGCTATGCAACTCCTCCGCGAGGACGAGTCCGCCATGGTTGATGTCCAGCACTGCGATACGTGATGCGTCGAGGTCCATCTGGCAATTCCTTCGGTTCAGCTTTCGTAAACCCCAAACGCCTGCGTGATACGCCTGCAGGACAGTTCGGCGATCAGGTCATCCGATCCCAGCGGGTCTGCGTAGACAATATCGTAGTTGTTGTAGGTTATACGCTTCTGGCCGTCCTTCAGCCCAATCAGGCCCGGAATATCTTCCTTGATGTGAACACCCTTCGCCAGGAATAAGGGGAACACGATGATCTTCTTCACGCCGGTGCCATCGAAGCTGTCCAGTCCGTCTTGAATGGTCGGCTTGTTCATATTCATGAACCCTACCCGCACTTCCGCCTCGGGCATCCGCTTTGCTATGCGAGCCGCAATATCTTCGATAAGCTCCTTATTATGGGGCATAGAGCTGCCGTGACCGACAACCAGCAGGCCAAATTTCTCGTTATCCATATAAACACTCCCTTATCCGACAAGCGAAATCCTGCCAGACTCTTACAAGTTAGGTGCGCTTGAAGGTATAAAAAAGTTCGGGTTCGTAACACTGAATGTGAAAAATTAACGTAATTTTATACGTTGGGGACTGAAAAGGTTTTTCGAATCTAAAGGTACCAAAATGGGCAAAACTAAAAAAAATAAGCTTATATCTTATACCAGTACAAGGTATAATTTTCTAGCTTATATGCTGCCTTGCCCCTGTCGACCAGGTTGCTCATGTGCCCTTTTAGCATCACCAGGGAGATGTAATAGTTGTTAAGGCTGTGGTAGAGCTTCAACCTGTCTGCCAGCCGCGCGAGCAGGTCCTCCATGGAAATCGGCTCGGCGATCAGCTCTAAAACCACTTCATCGACCCTGTCGAGCTGGCTCAAGTGGTAATCCGCGGCTTTCAGCGTCTCACTCCGGGTGAGCGGCTTGCCATGGCCTGGTACCACATAGTCGAAGTCCTCCTCTTTTACCTTCCGGAGGGAAGTGCGGCAGATGTCTGGATCGATGCAGTAAGGTAGCTTGTACTTCGACCACAGATCTTCCGAGTACAGCGTATCCGCCGTGTAGAAGACGCCGTCCTCCGTGACGAACCCATACTGCCCGAGGGTGTGGCCTGGCAGGAAGACCGGCTTGATCGACGGGTCGTTCCACTCCTCAATATATGTGTCTACTTCGCAGGCGTTGCCCTGAAAGTACGGCGTGATCAGCTCGATCGGGGGTTTGGCCCAGCTGAACAGGCCCCGCACGTTGACTTCCGGATACCGGACCAGCAGTGCGTCATCTCTGGACGCGATGACCTTTGCGCCCCGTTCCCGGAACTCGCAGGCGTGCCTGAAGTGATCGTTGTGGCCATGGGTAATCAAGACCGTATGAATGTCATCCCGGGCCACATCCTTGTAGCCCATGCTACCCGGGTCTATCACGTAGCCTTTAAAAATCCCTGTATTACTCATAGCCGGCAGGTAGTACGAGTTACCAGCAACCTTGATCGCCGCTACCTTTTTATCGTCACTCATAGACATCACTATATATCATAACAACGATAGATTTAACCACTTAGATGCCGCTCAACAACCTTAAAGGTTCGCCATCTCCCGGCAACTTCCTGGTCCAGAACCGGGAACGAGTAAAGCCGTATGTGACCAAAGACGGCTCAACAGTCTGGGAACTGCTGCACCCGCTGAAAGCACCGGTACTGGATGTCAGCGTCGCAGAAGCCTATGTCGAAAGCGGCCAGGAAACAAGGCTCCACGTCCACCACGAGTCCCAGGAGATCTATTATGTGCTGGACGGGGAAGGGATCATGTGGCTGGGCAACCGGCGGATCGACGTGCGTCCCGGGGATGCAATCCTGATACCGCAGGGCACGCCCCATAAAATAAAGGCCGGAGAAAGCGGAGTCAGGGTTCTCTGTATCTGCGCGCCTCCGTATATGCATGAAGATACGGGGCTCATGGATATATAGTACAGGCGGTCACAGTACTCGCTAACGGGCTAAAGCGATGCGCTCTTGATATCAAACGCAAAGCCGCAAATTTACTTTATATAGCTCTTCGCCAATTGTCGGATGAAAAATGGTCTGCCGAAAGTAGCTGTTTCCTTGTGCGGATCTGAACTACTGTAGGTACTCGTGGATGTAAATAATATTTTCAAGTAACTGCATGGAATAATTGGCAGTATCCCTGTCAGGAGCTTGTAAAATCGCCAGGAACTCGATTATGAAAATGGGGGTTTTCATGTAAAGGCTATGATAAATTGGTGGTTGGCCCTGTGTTGGTTGAAATACCGCCAAGCTTGCCAAGGGGCCAAGCCCGCCAAGAGCCGTTCATGGGTAAATGGACCATATTTAACAGTATTCTTGGCGGGCTTGGCCCCTTGGCGAGCTTGGCGGCCATGCAACCCACACAGGGTTACCGCTAAATATAGCCCACCTATACACACATCCCCATACATCGGCAACATTTACCCAAATTATTCATCCAATATTTGGAGAAGAGCCGAAAATGTTAAAAAAGTAACGACTTTGCGGCTTTGCGTTTTAAACAATAACTGTTCTTGCTGTTAAGAAAACGATATAAACGATCACGTAGCGTGTTTCTGGTGATATGCCAATACCTTCCGATGTCGCTACTCCTTTGAAAAGCCTTGACTACTTCAAGCAGGCTTACGGGCTGAGAGTAGACGATCTCAAGTCCCAGCGCGAAGCCGGTAAAAAGGTCGTGGGCACATTTTGTCTCTTTGTCCCGGACGAGCTTATCTACGCCGCAGGCGCGGATAGGGTGGTCCTCTGCGGGGGTAAAGAGGATACAATTTCCATTGGCGAGCAGTACTTGCCTAGAAATGTGTGCCCGCTGATCAAGTCTTCTTTGGGCTCGATCGTGAGCAGCTGTTGTGGCGAAGCCGCCGCATGCCCTCACTTCGGGCAGGTAGACGCTGTGATCGGGGAGGCTACCTGTGACGGCAAGAAGAAGATGTACGAGCTGCTACCAAGGTTTATCCCGACCTACGTGATCGACCTGCCTCAGAAGCCTGACACCAAGGCTGCGCTCCAGTATTATCTGTCGGAACTCGGTGAGTTCAGCGAGTACATCGAACAGCTGACCGGTAATCGGATCACAGAGGAAAGGCTCCGGGAGGAGATCGTGTCGGCGAACGAGATGCGCAGGCTGATGAAGCGGCTTTTCGAGTACCGCAAGCGTAGTGCTCCACCTATCACCGGGCTGGAAGTGCTTCAGGTCACCCAGCGGCAGTTTTTCTTGTCCCCGCAACAGCTGAAGACGGGAGTATCCCGGCTGTGTGAGGAGCTGGAGACGCGCACAACCGGCCATTCCGGTCCGAGGATCATGATCTCCGGCTGTCCGATCTCCGCGGGCAACGTCAAGGTGCCCTCCATCGTCGAGGAGCGCGGAGCGGTCATCGTCGTAGAGGAAAGCTGTACCGGTACCCGGGCATTCGATGAATTGGTCGACGAGCGCAAGCCGCCGATGGAGGCACTGGCAGAGCGGTACCTCAAGATACCTTGCTCCTGTATGACCCCGAACGACCGACGTATCGAGAGGATACTGTCGCTGGCTAAAGAGTACAAAGTCGACGGGGTCGTCCACTATACCCTCCAGTCCTGCCACAGCTACAACATCGAGCGATACCGGGTGCAGCAGGCGCTGCGGGAAGCCGGGCTTCCCATGCTGGCCATCGAGACGGACTATTCTGCGTCGGACGTTGAGCAGATCCGGGTCCGGGTGGACGCGTTCCTGGAGATGATCTCGTGATTGCCGTGGGCATAGATGCAGGAGCTGCCACTACTAAAGCTGTGCTGTTAGCCGACGGAGTAATAAGTCGCAGTATCGTAGAGCCCACCGGCTTCGACTTTTCGGCTGCCGCCCGGCGTATTTTCGATAACCTGCTCAAGGACACAGGCATCACTAAAACAGACATAAGCGCGATCGGCGCTACTGGCTACGGCCGGGACAACATCACTTTCGCTACCAAAAAGATCAGCGAGATCACGGCCCATGCCAGAGGAGTATACCACCTCTACCCAGAGGTTAGGGGTATCATCGACATCGGGGGCCAGGACAGTAAGATCATCGTCGTCAAAGACGGTAAAGTCCTGGATTTTCTCATGAACGATCGCTGTGCTGCAGGCACTGGTAAGTTCCTGGAGCACACGGCCCGGGCTCTTGAGATCTCTGTGGCTGAGCTGGGGGATATCGCCCTGCTGTCGAAGAGCCCTGCCAGCATCAACAGTATGTGCACGGTGTTCGCCGAATCCGAGGTAATTTCGCTCCGGGCTAAAGGCTTTTCGAAAGAGGACATCGCCGCCGGGCTCGTCGAAAGCATAGCTCGGAGGGTGGCGGTCATGGCAAAGCAGAAGGAGCTGCGTGATCACGTGGCACTCGTCGGCGGGGTGGCTAAGAACTCAGGTATCAAGACGGCTCTCGAAAAAGAGCTTGGGGTGGAATTATACGTGCCGCCAGACCCACAGACCACAGGAGCCATAGGTGCCGCGCTTATCGCACAGAAATAAATTCTAAATCAAAGCTTTGATTTCCAGTATATCTTGTGCCCACGTAGCTCATACCCAGCCTGGTTACGCTGGTTGAGCATGAATAAAAACGACCGTACTGTAGTCTCGCAGACGATATTCATCGAGAAGTCGTCCCTGATGTTCAGCTTGCGGCCGACGAGGCTGACCATTTCCTCTGTAGTTCTCTCTTCCCTGCCGAGCAGGGCGATCACTGTCTCTTCGAGCATGTCGATGCCCTTTAGGTTGATCTCCGCCAGCTCGACTGCCATGTCTTTCGTGAGCAGATCGCCATGGGAAGGTATCACAAAATCGGCCTTGGAGTTGATGATCGTCTCCAGGGTTTTCCGGGCATCCGGCACATTAGTATAATACACGATCCGCTTGTTATCCCAAACCTTCTTGGTCACCATCGAGTCCGCCACATAGAAGACGCCGTCCGGCGTCCAGAACCCGCACTGCCACTGGGTGTGGCCGGGCAGCGGTACTACCTTCAGCGGTGATTTCAGTTTATCCAGCGTATCGTCCACCGGACAGCAGACCTTGCGGAAGTACCAGGGCAGCATGCTCTCGGGAGGCACAGCCCAGCAAAAGTTCCCATTGGTATTTACCGCCGTGTTCTCAATCATGGAGCGCTCTTCCCTCGGGGCATATGTCTTGACGCCCCGGGCATGGAGCTTCGCTCCGTTCCAGAAATGGTCGGTGTGGCAGTGGGAAATCAGTGCGGTCTTCACAGCCGGTGGGCTGTCCCAGTCGACATTTTCGTTGTTACTGGGGTCGATCAGGTAATCTTTGTATAGGCAGACGTTGGTGATGCCCGGGATGTAAAAAGTGTCTCCTGTGACTTTGACCGGCTTCAAGCGTATCTCACCGTGCTCTTATCTAAGGCCATAACTAATTAATGTTACCGGCTCATCTCCAAATATCTCTTTACGCTCTTGACGGTTCTATAAAAAAATCACTTACTGCGAATCACTTGTCTTATCAACAGGATAACTTACTTTATATATTTTTATCACAAAATACCCGATGGTAACCACCATTACGATTAGGGGTGTGAAGAGTATTATCATGCTGTCAATAGATTGTACCGGATGGTATGGCAGTACCATGATAAACACCCATGCCATTGAGGCTGTCATCCATACGAAAATCGCTTTCATCCAGCGCATTAAGCTGCGGGCCAGACGGTAAAGCCTTGGAGCATTTTCTTCTGTGACTATGGTGGGATAATTAAGAATATACGGATACCTGTTGACGATTGTCATTAACACGTAGAGTAAAACACCAGCCGTAAACAAAAGTAATAACAACATCCATTTGTTTCCGTACGAGTATATCCCGCCAGAAAGGCCCATGTACGTGGGAATAACTTCGGGCAAATTGAATACGCCAATGGCGAGTAAACCGAGATTGAATAACAATCCTGCTAACGAGATCGCTTCGACAACCATATCGGTTCTGGATGCATGAGGCACCATCATCGGTCGTCCGCACTTACCTATCTTCGGCTTTGGGTACGTGGCAGTCATCCGGTCCGCCGGCCCCATATTTGCGAGGACTTCGCTTACAATTGCATCGTTCACTGCCGTTTTCCGCTCTGTAGCGAGTGCATCCGCGCTGTTCAGGATACGCGTCCGTAACTCCCTGGACACTTCGTCTCGCTGCTGCCTCGTCATGTCTATCGTCACTTCGATAACATAGTCATCGATAATCCTGTAACTCATTTAACTCACTCTATTAGACTGTGAATATACTTTAAATAATGTATTTTTAATTTATATCTTATCCTCCAGGTTTTTATCTATCAGAGTTCGCGGTATTCTCCAATAGCGTTGATTCTCTACCCCAGCCCATGGCCAGACCATTGATAACATTACTCCCGGACATCCATGTACACGCCTCCGATCGTATAGTGGTCAATGACACAGTCCTGATACGATATTATAATCTATAAAAGCTAATAAAATGGACTAGATAGATGATTTTATAATATTTTGCCATGTTGAATCTGTATGAGAAGAAAATGTTGCATCTGAACCTTAGACGGTAAACGATCCATGCACTGGCACAGCGCAGCGATCGTATTGCTGAGTCATACCGAGACAAGTTCCTTGAAAAATTAGTCTCTTGCCGAGCTTGCAAGCTGTCCCATAATTGCTTGTAATTCTAAAAAGAGTTCAAGTCACCGTGTTGTATCATCAACCAGTAGAGGATTGATAGCATCTAGGTGGTAACCGATCAAACAGAAGATTCCCACTGATCAGATTAGTTCGCCCTCCTTTAACCTCTATACCTCCTTAAACCTCCCTTTTTAATTCCTCCCTAACCTCCGTGTATCTCCTTAAACCACCTCATTTCCTCCCGTACCTCCCTTTACTCGGATTTCCAGTATCCCCGTGCATAATCTACTAGTGCTTGCTCTGAGATAGTTTAAAAAATTGAAAATGCCAAACCTGCCTGCAAGATTCAGTCTTTAAAAACGACAAATGGCCAAAACGCCAAAACGCCAACTATAGTAAGGCTTCAAAAACGCCAAATAGCCAAAACGCCAAAACGCCAAACGCTTTTTAATGTAACATGGCTTGATTGATTCTGGATGTAAAATTTGAAACTAGTTCGGGAGCATTGAATAGGTCAGGCAGGATTTTACTACCGATATCGTTCATGCTGATCCCATAATTTTACCAGTGGCGTTTTGGCGTTTTGGCCATTTGTCGTTTTTGGGATTTCAGCTTTACCGGTGGTATTTCCTCCAATAATAAACCGGCACAATGGATCAGAGAGTAAACACGGGGATACTGGATTTCAGCGTTTTCACCTATTAGGCACATCACGATAATCCCGAGGAAACGGAGGGTCAGGGGGACAGGAGGTGGTTCAAGGAGGTCGTCGAGGTTACAAGAGGATTATAAAAAGGGAGGTTTTAGGAGGTACAAAGGTTAAATGAGGGCGAGATGGGCTGATTAGGGATAATCATACCGGGTAAAGATGTAGATCACCCTCAGACATTCGGAGGAGATACTGTCGCTATATGTATGGTACCGCAAATCCGGGAGCTTCGTCATAGTATCTCCCCTTCAAGCCCGCCAGATGCCCGCTGAATGCCTCGCAATAGCTCTCTTCGGGGTTCGTGGAGTAGCCGGTGGGGTTCTGGTGCTCGAAGATCTGGTTCCACTTGCGGCGCTCGTCGGGGGTCATGTTGACATAGATAAAATGGGCGATCTCGTGCCAGATGATATATCTGATGGGGCAGCCGCACTCCGGGTGGTAGTTGCTGGCTACGTCGTAAGCGTACCGGTCCCAGAGGTTTGCGTCTTCGCCCAGCCATTGGTCGTTGATCAGGACGACCGGGACGGGCAGGAAGTGCAGCCAGTGGTTTAGGCACATGGCATAGGCACCGAGCTTATTTCCGAAGAAGCGGCGATCCAGCCAGCGTATAGGTTTGGGTATGTGGATAACGGCCACGATTGCATGCTTCAAGAGCCGGGGGTAGCGGGTTTCCAGATCGTGGCAGATGTTGATTACCAGATCTTCAGTTTTTTGTAGGGCGCCGATGATTAGTGGCATTGAAAAAA
>CAZJRS010000008.1:0-50272 GCA_964548585.1 uncultured Methanocella sp.
TGCTACACACCATAAACCCATACAAGGGCTGACATCACAAGCACGGGGATACTGGTAATCTGTACAATCTGTCGAAATCTGTGATCTGGCACTGCGCAGCGATCGTGTTGTTGAGTCGTGCCTGTGCAAAGGCTTGGATCCAGGAAGATTAGCTTGAATGATTCGGCACAGCAGAAGGATATAGGTTATCCACGCGACCTGAAGATAACCGGGAAAAATCATCAAAGTATTACCCCTTACCGCACTTGCCTCTGTATCATCGGTATTATCTTCACCCCGAGCTTCTTTTCGATCGCGGACAGGATCAGGATATCATCGTCGCTGATGGTCCTCAGCAGGATAAGTGATACTCCGTATGTGGCTACGTACAGTGCAGTGCATGCCAGGGCTACAATTATTGAAGGCTGTATCGACAGGGTTTTCAGGGTGGCGTAGAAACCGGCGAGGAGTGCAACCGAAGAGCCGATTGTCAGGAGGTAGTTCCGGGTCAGCGGGTGGATTTGTAGCCGCTGGTAGAGCCTGACGGATAAAAGCAGGTTCGCAGTTGTCGATGACAGGGTGGCGGCTATGGCTGCCCCGACTATCCCGTACAGCGGAATCAGCACTATGCACAGCAGGACATTTGAGACGGCGTTTACCAGGAATGACTCGGTGATCTCCCGGGTTCTCCCGGCGGCGATCAGCGTGTGGTAGTTGGGCCCGGTGAGGGGGTTGATCATGTAGCCGATGGCGATGATCTGCAGGATGAGGGCGACGCTTGCGTAGCGTTCCCCGAAGAGCAGCCCGATGAGTTCTCCGGGGAACAGCAGGAAGATAAAGAGCACAGGTAGCGTGAGCACGTAACCCCACCGGGTCGAGGTAATGTAGCTCTGCCGGACCTCGGAAAGGCAACCTTTGCCGTACAGGCCTGAGATGGTGGGCGTATAGATGTAACCCAGTGAATTAATGACCACAAGTAGCAGGCTGGCCATGGTAATGGCGATGTCGTACTTACCCACATCGGCCGGATTGGTGAAAAAAGCGAGCAGCAACGCTGTCGCCTGGGACATCATGAGCATGAGCAGGCTGATGGAGAGCATGGGTAACGAGAAGGACAGCAGGCTTTTAACGACACCGGATTCTCGTCCCTCCTGTCGGGTATCCTGCCGTGGCAGCCGCTTTACCGAGAAGAAAGCAAGGGCTGCCAGCGCCAGAGCCATGGAAAGGACGTAGGCGTAGATGATGCTGTCGAAAGGAAGGTTTAACAGGATGATGCCGGCCAGAAAGCCGAGAAATAGCAGGGTCCGCAGCGTATCCCTGAAAAAGGCTCTGCTCCACGTGTCGTTGTAGCCCCTCATGACCGCGGTGAGTATCTGGAGGAGGACGGTCAGTGGCACAGCAGCTGCCATGATCTTCAAGATGCCTCCCAGTGCAGGCGTGTGGAAGGCATGTACGGCCACTGCGTCTGAAAAGACGAACAGCAATGCCGCGAAGGCCATGCCGGATGCCAGTGTGATCTTCAGGGTTGCGGATGCGATCTTACCGGCGCGGGAACTCTCGGTTTTCCCGGCGTAATAGGCAATGTACCTCGCAGAGCCCTCGTCCAGCCCGAGCATGGCGATGGCGCCGATCACGCCCACGATGGTGATAGCCAGCGAATATAAGCCGTACATATCCTCGGTGGTATACCTGACCAGCGCGACCCGGAGAAGAAAGTTAAGTGCCAGTGAGGCGATGACGCCCGCGAAAACAATGGTACTGCCTTTTGCGATGTTGTGGAGAGAGTCATTCAGGCTGTGAGACATTATAAGCATTTTAGTAATATAAACAATTATATATTAATACTTTGTATGATCATTTCATGAGGTGTCAGCTATACTAAATAAAAAGTTTATTCTACTGTTGATCGGCCTGGTAGCTATATTTGCCATATCGGTCATATTGTTCCGGGGCTTTATCGATTGGGAGGATCCCGCGGAGAACTTCGGCCTGGCGACAGGCTTGCCTTTCCACCTGACACCGCCGGGGCCCGTGTCGCTGCTGCCGGAAAACAATACCAGCCTGATCACTCAAGACAGTGGGTTGCTGGATGGCTATACGCTGTATGATAGCTTTAACACGGAGAGGACGGATGTCTGGATTAAGCCGTATTATAAGCCGACGTCTACGTTCATCGATACGACATTTCTGCCCTCTAACGTAGAGCTCCTCAATGGAGATCTGGTGCTGAGGTCAAACGTGGACCTGCACCAGGGTTCGGAATACAAGACCAGAGCTCAGTTCAAATACGGCCAGTACCGGTCCAGTATAAAGACGAGCCAGACACCTGGCACCTACCTGGCTTTCTTCCTGTATACCCCTGACCCCAAAGACCATAACGAGATCGACATAGAGCTGGTGAAATCAGGGAACGTAACCAAGGCGATCTTTACCACATGGGTAAACATGAAAAAGAACGAGCAGACGTATGTGTTAGGCTTCGACCCGTCTCAGGACTACCACGTATACGGCTTTGACTGGAACCCCGGCCGGGTAGACTTCTACATCGATGACATGGAAACCCCTGTATGTAATTCCACTTCCTTTGTGCCCGAAGGGTCCTGCTACCTGTACTTCAACAACTGGGTAGTCAAGGCAGTCCCGGCAAACCACGGAGACGGCATCAATGCTATGTATGTCGACTGGGTCACAGTAAAGGACGCGTACCTGGAAGAAAACGGTGCCGCATAGATCAGCGTCACTGCGGATATGGGAAGTACTCGGCCTCGAGGAGGCCCTGAGGGGCCTTATTTTTTTCAACGCAAAGAGTCGGTAGGTAAAACAACTCTTGCCCGGGTAAAAGATTCCGAAAACCTGGTGATTGCCCGGCAACCTGTACCCAGTTACAGGTAGCATAGTCAGCCGGTTGCTGTCTAACGGGTAGTTATATAATTAATTATTATATAATAGTAAATTATATATATATTTATTATTATATAACAGATGGTAGTCAACTTTTCAATTGCAACAGGTTAGAGATTATGAGAGATCAGAAGGTGGTCATCACCGGCGGACTGGGGTTTATCGGATCTCATCTGGCCGAGCGGCTGGTCGGGGACAACGAAGTTACTATTCTGGACGATCTGACGACCGGAAAGCGGGAAAATGTCCGGCACCTTCTGTCCAAAGGCCTTTCAGTCATCGAGGGCAGCGTCACTGCGCCGGACCTCGTCAGGGTATTCGAAGGGCATGACTACGTTTTTCACCTGGCAGCACTGCCCAGTGTCCCCCGGAGCATCACTAATCCGAGGGCTTCTCACGAGACCAACGTCAATGGCACCCTGAATGTCCTGATCGCGGCCCGGGATACGGCGATCAGGAAAGTCATCTTCGCATCCTCGTCGTCTGTATACGGAGATACGCCAGTGCTTCCAAAAACCGAGGAGATGCCCTTGAATCCCATGTCACCGTACGCCGTCACGAAGGCCGTTGGAGAGCTGTATTGCAAGGCATTCGGAGAAGTATACGGGCTAAAGACGGCATCGTTAAGATACTTCAACGTGTTCGGCCCGCGGCAGGACCCATCATCACAATATGCCGCAGTCATCCCAAAGTTCACAACGGCGATGCTCCATGACCAGAGGCCTGTCGTCTATGGCGACGGCGAGCAAAGCAGAGACTTCACCTACGTCCGCCACGTCGTGGATGCCAGCGTGAAGGCATGTGAGTCCGGGGTGACGGGCCCGTTTAACATAGCCTGCGGCAGAAGTGTCACCATTAACGAGCTCATCGGGGATATTAACGAAGCGCTTGGCAAGGATATCAAGCCGTTGTATACTGACCCGCGGCCGGGAGACATCAAGCATTCTCTGGCGGACATTTCCAGGGCAGGTCTTTTTAATTATGAGCCTTCGGGCGACTTCAGGGAAGAACTCACAGAAACCATCAGGTCGTTTCAAACATGTCTGAACTAGCGCGTTTATACACAAAGATCAAGGATAAGACCGCCAGGGTCTGTATCGTAGGCCTGGGATACGTAGGGCTCCCCACCGCAGTAGGCTTCGCCGAACGTGGGTATGCAGTCACAGGCGCAGATAAGCTGGATCGTGTGGTCGAACTGGTAAACGCCGGGAGCTGCCACTTCAAAGACCAGGACCTGGGCAGGCGAATCATGCGTGCAGTCACGGAAAAAAAGCTGATCGCTACGACAGATACGACTGCGGCAGTCAGGGATAGTGACATCGTACTCATCATCGTACCAACCCCTGTGACACCAGACAAGCGGCCGGATTTAATGCCAGTCATATCGGCGGGCGAAGACATCGCCAGGGGCATGTGCCCGGGTAAGCTAGTCGTGCTGGAGTCTACCGTATACCCCGGAGTGACGGAGGAAGTCCTGAAGCCGGTCTTGGAGCAGTCGGGATTAGTGGCCGGAAAAGACTTCGGGCTGGCGCACTGCCCGGAGCGGTTCAACCCGGGAGATACGGAACACACGATCGCTGACGTGGTCAGAGTCGTGGGAGCCATCACGCCCGAGTGGGCGGGGGTTACGGCAGAACTCTACCGGAACATCGCGAAGGATACGTTCCTTGTGAAAGACATCAAAACTGCCGAAGCCGCGAAGGTAATCGAGAACATCCAGCGGGATTTAAATATTGCGCTCATGAACGAGTTCGCACTCATCTTCGAGCGGATGAACATCGATGTGATGGACGTGATCAACGCCGCCTCCACTAAGTGGAATTTCAACCGGTACAGCCCTGGCGCGGGTGTCGGTGGCCACTGCCTTCCGGTCGATCCGTACTACCTGGTCACCAAGGCGGAGGAGCTGGGCTACCATTCACAGGTGATCACCGCCGGCCGGACGGTGAACGACAGCATGCCTCTTCATGTATTTGACCTGCTGGTGGACGGCCTGAACGAGCGGGAAAAGGCCCTGAAGAACTCGAAGATCGTGGTACTGGGCTTTTCGTACAAGGAGAATGTGGGAGATCCCCGGGAAACACCGGCCATTACGCTGGCGGAAGAGCTCATCAAGAGAGGGGCGTTGATCCACATTCTGGACCCGTACATCAATAATGGCAGCATGGACCGCTATGGCACAGCGGAGCATGACCTGTATAAGGCGTTGAGCGGTGCTGATGCGCTTGTCCTGATGACCGCCCATGACGAGTTCAGAGCGCTGGACCTGAAGCGGGTGAAGACACTGATGCAGACTCCTGTCATCGTAGACGGCAGGCGTATCTATGATCGGGATGAAGCGCTAGCCCTGGGCTTCACCTATAAGGGCGTCGGTGCCCCCAGGGGACCGCCCGTGCCTGCGGTACAGCGTGTGGTCACCCCGGGAACGGAAAAAGAGGTCATAGTATAGCTCTCCGGTGTCCCTGAATCCTGCCGGTCATGGATCTAAGCGAGGATTTCATCGAAGGCGATTATGGACGTTATTATCGTATGCCACACGGAGTACGGCCTGGTGAAAGGCCGCGAGATCGTGTATAAGAAGAGCGCTGTCGAAGGTGTCGGGAAAGGCGCTCGGAACCTGGTTGCGGTCGCTGACAGACATGGGGCGAAGGTCACGTTTGCGGTGATGCCGGAGGTGGCATGGAGCTTTCCGGGGGACATCACGCACGAGATCGGGCTCCACATCCACCCGGGCAACGAGGAATTGCGGTGCGGGGGAGAGCCGGTTCGGATAGGTGATGAGTACCTGAGAGAGCGGTGCCACACAGGCCTGACATCATCGGTTTTACGGGATTACTCTTATCGACAGCAGCTGGCTCTGATCAGGGCGGGAAATGACCATATTCAGGATGTGCTGGATGTGACGCCTACGGTATTTGTCGCCGGGCGGTGGTCGATCAATGAAGATACCGTCAGAGCCCTGGTACGGTCAGGCTTTACGCATGACTGCTCTGCGGTCCCGGCGGCCGGACCAGCCCACTATGACTGGTCGAAGCTGCCCCGGATCTGTATGCCATACCGGCCGGGGGAGGATGATTACCAGCGGCCGGGCCATTTACCTCTGCTGATCGTCCCGGTCTCCAGGTCGCTGCTAAGGGCGAGCGTGACGCCGGAGCTGGTACCGTCGATCGGGCTGCCCTGGCTCAAGGCATGCTTCCTGGAGTACTACTGGCAAGGACTGCCGCTGTTTCACATTTACCTGCACTCGCCCTGCATGACCGACCCCTATTACATAAAAGCCATGGACGGCCTGCTGGAGTTTATCGCCGCTCACAAGGTTTCTTTTCGGTTCGCCTCCGAGACGAGGGAATACGAACCTGCCTTCCCTCGAGCGATGATTCAGCCGTACCTCGCCGGGATCAACCGGAACATGCTGAGTGCCACGGGGGTCCTGGGCCGGAGGCTGGCCGGCACTGCCGCGGCCAGAATAAAATCAGTAGTGAGTTAGCATGATAGAAATCGAAAGGAGCTTTTTCGGGCTCAAGCGGAAGGACATCTGGTTCGGCGAGCGCCCCTTCGACGTCGAGGGGTACCACAGCGTGATGTTTTACTCGTGTAGAGACAGGGTCGACGCCCCGGGCTTTGCCAGGACAGATTTCTCTACGATCGTGATCGATCTGACACAGGATCTGGATACGCTGTGGAAGAGCATCGACAAATGGGAGCGGAAGAAGATCAACAAGGCCAGAAATAACTGCGTTGAGATTCACATAAACCAGTTCTACCAGGAATTCTTTGATATCTACCGCGCCTTCAGGCGCAGCAAAGGGCTGGTACCATGGTCCCTGGACGTCGGCTTCATGAAGAAGTACGGCACGCTCTTCGTAGCCCGGCTCGACGGAGAGATCGTGGGAGGCCATTTCTTTTTGCATGACTCGGATCACCTGCGGGGACTGATCACCGGCTCAAAGCGGCTGGAAGCAGAGGGACACCAGGCTAATGTCATCGGCTATGCGAACAGGCTGATGATCTGGGAAGCGATCCGGTACTTCCACGAGCGAGGTATCAGGGAGTATGACATGGGCGGATACTATACAGGACTGGCTTCCGACGGCCAGATGGACCGGATCAACACGGTCAAAGCAGGCTTCGGAGGCCGGGTGGTAGTCCGGTACCACTACGAGAAGCATTATTCAAAGCTGTTCGGCATTGCCCGGCAGACCTATGCCCTCGGCCTTGCCGGGCTCGGTAAAAGCGGGCTCATCGGGAAGGTGAGGCCGTGAAAACCGTGATCATAGGGGGATTTGTCGACTACCAGGTCCAGTTAGCTAAAGCGCTGAACAGATACGGGGACTCGCTGGTGATCATCTATTCGGTGTCCAACAGTCTGCCCGAGGAGAACATCAGGGCTGCTGCCGGTGTAAAGTTGAAGCTGCTCTCTCGCAGCGGGCCGATCTATAATCCGGTCACTCTTCTCCGGTTTGTGTACGATTTTTACGTGACGCTGCGGGAGATCAGGCGCTACCGGCCGGATGTTGTGCATTTTCAGATCGGCAGCTCCATGCTGGCATTTCTGATGCTGTTCCTCCGGAGCTACCCCATCGTCACCACCTTCCACGACGTGAAGCCTCACTCGGGGGAAGCTAAGATCTGGGAGCGCTCCATTCACGAATATATCCGGAGGACGTCTCGTCATCTCCTGGTCCACGGGGAAAAACTGCGGCAGATGATGATCCGGGATTATGGAGTCTCGGCTGATAAGGTCAGCGCGATCCCGATCGGTCCCCACAACATCGAAGCGTTCCTGATGCACGCGAAAGCGGAGAGAAAGTGTGAGGGGAACACCGTGTTGTTCTTCGGCCGCATCCTCGAGTACAAGGGCCTCGAATACCTGATAAAAGCCGAACCCCTGATTTCTGCGGCGGTGCCTGATGCCAGGATCGTCATCGCAGGCTCGGGAGACGACACGAAAAAGTATGAGGCCATGATGGTGCACAGGGAACGGTTCACGGTGATAAACCGCCACATTTCCTATTCCGAGGGTGCAGAGCTGTTCCAGAGATGTAGCGTGGTGGCTCTGCCCTATAGTGAGGCATCCCAGAGCGGGGTGGTTTCGACCGCATATGGTTTCTGTAAAGCGATCGTGGTTACGGACGTAGGCGCCATTGCGGAGATCGTAGACGACGGAGTGACCGGGCTGGTGGTACCGCCCCGAGATCACGTCGCGCTGGCAGCGGCCATCGTTCGGCTACTGAAAGACCCTGCGCTACGGGAAGAGTTAGGCAGAAGCGGCAACGACAAGCTACGCAGAGACCTGTCGTGGGACCGGATAGTCAGGCAGACGGGGGAAATATACCAGAAAGTGACAGGTCGCAGTGACAGTGCAGGTGAACGTAGCCCTTATGAACATTCAGTAGCACAGTGCCCGGAAATTCGCACAAGTAAAAAATAATAATATTTATATAGATTATTGCTATATAACAACTTGTAGAAAAATATTCTGGAAACCATCAGGTTGTGAATTAGCATGCTTTTTAAAAGCCAGCAGATCGTGATACTGTTCGGGGTGTGGGTATGGCTGACGCTTATGCTACTCATGCTTTTCAAAGCCCTTAATTTAACTTACTTCTTTGCCATTTCATTCCTTGGCTTCCTGATCATATCGGCGCTGATCAGTCCATATATCGTAAAGCCCGCATGGAAATCGAGGCTAAATTACGTAACTATTACAGCGACGCTCGTTTTCTGCATGGTCCTGGTGCAAAAGGCGCTGGTGCTAATACAAGAGGGTTTCAAATGAGCACGAATATTCCAGTTATGGAAAAGCCTGCCGTCACACGGACAGAGGACGAGGAAAAACAGCCCTCTCCGGTAGTGATCATGGACGGCAGGGTTCGCAGAAGGCTGAAGATAGCGGCCGCGATTTCGACATTAGTAGGCGTTGCTCTGCTGGCCGTACCATTTGTCACGGACCACTATCCGCTTACGCCCGGTTTCTTCGTGATCGCGGGCATTTCGGTGATACTGCTATCGATCCTCTTGTACTATCTATCCCCGGCGAAGTTCCTGCGAACCGACGTCTGCGATGCGATGTGCGTAACCGGCACTGGATTCATGTACGAGGTCGTCGGACCCATGGCTTCCGGTAACAGATGCGTCTACATACCGTCGGGCGTGAACGGTGACGTACGCATTCTGCTGTCGTTTTCTGAAGGCCGTGGAGAAAAATCACCGAAGGACAAACCCGATGACAGTTCAGGCTCACACAGGACAGACCAGGGCATGAGAGAGATCAGCATCACCCCTCCCGGGTACGGGCTGCTGGAGCACGCGAAACACCTGGGGGCCGCGTTCACCCCTGATAACCTGGAGGACGAGATAAGAGACGTGCTGGTGAACGGGTTCGAGCTCGCCGGCGGGGTGAAAGTCAAAAAGAGCGGCAGCGAAGTTACCATAGAGATGCGCAATACGGCCATACACTCGATGTGTCGTAAGCTGAGGGGAAATAAGACCGGGCTCTGTGAGAGCATAGGCTGCCCCCTGTGTAGCTTTGCCACGTGCATGGTCGTCGAAGGTACGGGTAAAAAGGCGATCATAAACGGGACCAGGGTAAAAGGAAAGACGATCTGGCTCTCGCTCAGCCTGATCTGAGGAGATTATGTCCGCAGGGAAAGCAGAAATGCCGGCAGACACCAGGCCTAGAAGAGGCGCGGGATTATGGCTCGCCGCAGGGCTCGCCACCATCCTCGCCATCGTGCTCCTGGTATGCATATATTTCACCGTCCAGATCATCGTCAACCCTGAGCCGATAGACAAATTCACCGAGATGTATATTCTCGGCCCGGAGGGGAGGGCTGATAATTATCCGAGTATGCTGGTGATCGGCGAGAACAAGACCTTGATCGCCAGCGTGGTGAACCACGAGAACGAAGAGGTGTACTATAACCTGGCTATCCGGTATAACAACAGCTCGGCGGAGAAGACCGCGTACACAGAGTTTTTCGTCCTTCAGGATAACGCTTCCTGGAGCCAGACTTTTATGATCAAGCCTGACCTGCCGGGTAAAAAGGTCAAAGTAGAGTTTCAACTGTATAAAAATGGCGATACTGGCACACCGTACAGGGAATGCTATATCTGGCTGAACGTGTCGGAGCCCTACAAATACGTTAATACGACCAAGGCCGGTGCGGCCATGGCCAAATGAATGCCCGGGACTAGCAGCCCCGGGTTCCCGTTTGCCACGGGTCGGATGGAAGATGGCGATCACATGAAAGTTGGGATTATCAAAGACGAACTGATCGATTACTGCCGGGAAGCGCCATTCCACCCGGAGGAAATGTACCCGGAGTACCCTTTTGAAAAGGTGAGCGGCAATAATTCGTGCTACAGGGCGGTCAGAGAACTGTTTCGCGTGATGGGGCTGGACAGGGATCATTTTGGCAGCGCGGAGTGGAACCCGCTGGGGGAAATCGTCAAGCCGGGGAGCCACGTGTTCATCAAGCCGAATCTGGTGCGCCACTACAACGACGTCGGCGGTATCGAGCCCCTGATTACCCAGGGCTCTGTCATCAGGGCGGTGCTGGATTACGTGCACATAGCACTGAAGGGCTGCGGTACGATCACCATCGGGGATTCCCCGTACCTGGATGCGGATTTTGCCGCCATTGTCCGGCGGACAGATCTGGACTGGGTGGTCAGGTTTTATCAGGAGCAGGGCATCACAATAGAACTCGCAGACCTGAGATGCTACAGGGGACAAGTGAGGCTCATCGGAGGTCTCCGTAAAGAGATGCTGTCCGGCGACAGCCGGGGGTACTCGGCGATAGACCTCAAGGAAGATTCCGACCACTCCGGGATCACCGGAGACTGCGAAAAATTCAGGAACGGCTACTATGATCGGCGAGAGATGCTGAGGCACCACAACAAGGACCACCACGAGTACTACATAGCCAACAGCATCCTGAATGCAGACGTGGTAATCAACATACCAAAGCTGAAAACGCACAGTAAAGCAGGCATGACATGTGCGCTGAAGAACCTGGTCGGGATCAACGGCCTGAAAGACTGGCTGCCGCACCACCGTGCCGGATCAGCCGAGTCGGGAGGAGACGATTATCCTCGCGGCAATTTCAGGAAAGACCTTCTGGCCAGGCTGAGGGATGAGCAGGTGGTCAGTAACAACCTGTTGCAGATCATGCCGCTCAGGATGGCCAGCGCATTCCTCCTCCTCACGAAAAAGGTCGTACCATTCAAGGATAGCATCGATGCAGGCGGCTGGCACGGTAACGATACGATTCCCCGGACGATCTCTGACCTGAACCGGATCCTGTTCTACGCCGACAAGCACGGCCGCATGACTGACAGGCAGCAGAGAAAGATGTTCGTGGTGGTGGACGGTATCCTCGGTGGCCAGAAGGAAGGGCCGCTCATCCCCGAGCCTAAGAAGTGTGGCGTGTTAGTAGCGGGCGGTAGCCCGGTGGAGGTTGACCTGGTCTGCAGCCGCATCATGGGCTTCGACTATAGAAAAATGCCTGCGTTCAGGTATGCCATGGAAGCTCACAAATATCCCCTGTACGACGGAAAGCCGGAATCGATAGAGATCACTTCCCGGCTGTGCGATACGTTCGACGGGGTATTCCAGGCATATAACTGCAGCTTCGAGCCCGCCGCCGGATGGAAGGGGTTTATCGAGTACGACGGCAAGGAAAGCAGTCCCGGACAGATCAAAGCTGCCCCACTGGCCATGGTTACTGCCGCAGATCGCAAAGTGCAGATGTGAACGCCGTGATGCAGCACCCGGCACCAGTATGTGTGCTCTCACCCAGTCACATTGGTCCACAGGTGTAATTCTCGGTAAGGTGCCGACATATTTCCATCCGTGTAGAGCAGGAACTCTATCTTCAGGTTCGTGCCCGCCCGATCGGGCGCCAGGGTGACCGGTTTCTCCAGGGTCTGATTATTAGCCAGGGTGAAACGATCGGCATATAGCTGGCTAACTCCAGAGTTGTCGTTCAGGGCCACGACAAGGTCGTAGGTCACGTCCCGGTACTCATTATTCGTGATACCCACGATGACTGGTTTAGAGTCTCCCAGGTGAAGGTTCGCAGGGTAGTTATCCGCTTTGCCATCCGGTCCCAGTATGTAGAACTGTGTGAACTTCTCCCCGGTTTTAGGCGTCATAATCACAAATGCGAGGGTTGCGACGGATGCGATGATGCACAATAGTATAAACAGGCTTAATACCCGGTCCAGCCGGTCCTGATCTCCTTGAAACAGTACCGCGGTCGATTTCTTGTATATGTTTGTAAGGTCGACAGAAAACCGGTCTTCCGGGTTCAAGCGATGCCGACGGAGGTTAGCGGCTGCACAACAGCCCAGGGAAACAACTGCCAGGCATACTACCAGGGGGTCAAGACGTATTCCCCACTGCGTGAAATTCAGCCCCAGCCCGATCAGAGGCGTCACAAAGATGCTCAGCCCGACAGAGAGCCCTGCCCGTTCGATGCCACCCAGATCGGTCTTCCCGGGAAACAGTGCGGCGATCAGTGAGTACCCGGGAATGAAGAGCGCCATGGTCAGCCCCAGTATTGACCGTAGCGGCGTCTCGTGGATGATCGGCAGATAGATGGATGCCATGGTGACTATAGTAAATCCGGCGATCAGCTTCAGATCGGCATCGATGGCCGGAAGCTTCCAGCCAGGCTCAACAAAGACTTTTTCGTTCATAACAGATCAGTCCCCTCCAGCAGCTCAAAGGTCGTTCTCAAGACATTACCCTCGACGGTAATGGTTTTGATTCTGACGGGGAAGCCGGTGCCTTCCACGATGGCACATGCAATGAAGCTGCATATGGGACACCCGATCTGCGTGCAGAGTCCGGGCTGCTCTTTCCGGATGGATTGACACAAGCCTGTATTGGCCAGGTTTGTCAGTGAAACATGTACCTCGTCACCGGTCCGCTTCACGGTCGCGACGCTCGCCAGCTCCATGCCCTTCTCGAGAACGTCCTTGAGCTCGTTTTCAAGCCCTGCGTCGGAAAAGCTGATCCCGATCTGGCGCGCTTGCCGCATCAGGCCATATCCGGGCGGGTTGAGTAGTATGCCCCGGGCCCCGTCCTTGGGTAGTATGAAGATGCCCCCGGATGCTTTCATGGCCTCGAAGGGAATACGCTGACCGTCTGATGCCGGGATGAAGACTTTCAGCTCCCCCGCCTGCGAGGCTGGTACATGAACCCCCTTCGCCTCGATCAGCATTCCAGACAGGATCTTTCCGACGTTCGTCGTATTCCCCAGCACTTCCCCATCCGAGACCTCGGCGCGTAAGAACCTCGCGGGAGACATGAAGTACAGCAGGACGGCTAACGAGAGCAGCGTGATCCCTGCAAGAAAGACCACCATGGACATGGCGGAACCGCTTTTGGTCAGGTACCAGAATACCAGTATGGCTAGCCCGATAAGAGAAAGCCACGTTGCCGTAGGCCGCATCGCCCAGCGGTTTTGCTCGGCAAGCTTGCGTTTCAGCCCGTCTCGCTGGGCTTTTACCACTTCGTAGTCTTGCTGCTGCATGACATTACCTTCTTATGTTTGAGCCGCGAATCCTGTGTCTCAGGATCTCTTTCTCGGGCTTGTCCGAGACGCTCATCTCGATGACGTTGACGTTCAAGGATCTCAAGGTAGTAACTACGGCCCTGGTATCCTGGTACATCTCGTAAATTCTTCCGGGATCGGTATTTTCCACCGAGTCAAACCATATGTGGGGTGTCACGATGACGGTCACCCTATGGCCGTTATAGCGTGCGATTCTGACTCCGTGGAGCAGGCTCTGGATACCCATGGAAAGGTTTGTGATCACGATGATATGACATTGGGTCCCTGCCAGCGATGCCCTCGATACTGCCTTAAATAGGCCGTCCTCCCGGACGTTCGCGGAAAACCGGTCGATGGCATCACCCATGACCAGGCGTAGCCCCTCAAGATCGGTCGAGCCTTCGAAGGCCTTTCGGGCGGAGACCACCAGATGGATCATCGGCATGGCTGGCCGGTCGAGAGCTTCATTGGCCGCATTGAGCGTCAGAAACTGGTTGATCAGCTTCGCCTGGTGATCTTTGCTGCTGCCAAGCGGCATGAAGCGGACCACATCTTTGCCGGTGAAGCATGCCAGCCCAACCCGCTCGTTATCCAGTAACACGCTGTTGGAGATCGATACGCCGATCTCGATGGCCGAATCCAGCTCGGACTCGGGCGCTCCGGTCTGCATGGACGCGTCGATGTCGATCAGCAGGAAAACAGGCAGAGTGCGAACATCCTCGAAGTCCCTGACAATGAGTGTGTCAGATTTGCTGCTTCGTGCCCAGTCGATGTTCTTGATGCTGTCTCCGGGCTGGTAGCCACGAATACTAGAGAAATCGCTACCTGCCCCGTGGCGGGTCGCTTCACCGCCGGCGATCAGCGAAGAGCGCACAGAGTTTCTCATCGATGCGTTCGTCGGGACTCGCTTGAGTGCGATGTTGATATTAACAGGGCTGTCTCCGCCCCCGGTGACAGCACCGCTGAACAGCCATGACTCAAGTGTCATCCGAAGCCCCGGCACCACGTACTGGCCCCGCCGGGACGGCCGGATATCAAACATGATATGCTGTATGCCGTTTTTAAGCAGGATTTCCCGCTCGGGCTGATCTGCGACCAGCGTCTGGTCGAGGAGCTGTACACAGTGCAATCTCAGCGATCGTTTACCAGTATATTCCAGGCTGTAGTCGAGAAGAATATGCGAGCCGAGCAGTTGTTCCTTCTGGAGCGTCTGCTTTGACACATGGAGGTGACGTCTCAGATCCCTGATCAGGTATCTGTAGTACAGATTATCAGCGACGATTGCCGCCACCAGGATGCTGACAATGAGGTAGAAGACCATACTGTCCGTGAATATACCCAGGGCAAGCAATAGTGCAGCCGAGCCGATTAATACCAGGGCGCGATCCTTCAGCTCCATTGTCAGCTCCTATACAGGTACGTTGACCTCGCCGAGCAGTTCATTGATGACGTCTGCAGTAGTCACATCCTCCAGTTCGAGCTCCGGCTTCACGATCAGACGGTGAGAAAGGACTTTAGGTACCAGGTATTTCACATCGTCTGGTATGACGTAGTCCCTGCCGCTGATCATAGCAACTGCTCTGGACGCCCGCAGCAACGCGATGGAAGCGCGGTGGCTGGCTCCGAGCATCAGCTTTTCATGGCTGCGGGACGCCACGACAATGTCACGGATATATTCGAGTACCCGGTCATCGACCCGCACTCCCCGGACCATCTCGATGATCTTGCGGATGTCGTCCTCGCGAAGGATCTCAGGCTGGCTTGTGACAGGATTATCTCTCTTGAACCTGAGCATATCCAGCTCTTCGTCCGGCTTGAGGTAGCTGACATCCAGCTTGAACATGAAGCGGTCAATCTGCGCCTCAGGCAAGGGAAATGTGCCCGCAATATCAATGGGGTTCTGGGTAGTGATCACCATGAAAGGCGACGGTAGCTGAAACGTAGTGCCATCGATGGACACCTGCTTCTCTTCCATAGCCTCTAGCAGGGCCGACTGGATCTTCGGGGAGGCACGGTTGATCTCGTCTACCAGCAGTAAATTGGTAAAAATCGGCCCTCTCCGGGTTTCGAAAACGCCCGTTCGCTGGTTGAAGATTGACATGCCGATGATATCCCCGGGGAGGATGTCCGGGACGAACTGGATGCGTTTGAACTCCAGGCCGATGGCAGATGCAAAGGCCTTGGCAATAGAAGTCTTCGCCACCCCGGGCACACCCTCTATCAGTACGTTACCCTCGGCAAGCATGGCGATGAACAGATCAATGATTAGCTCATCTTTGCCAATAATCGCTTTTTTAACCGATTTTACTACCTGTAGCGCCTGCGATTGGAACGTATCCATACTCAGGTGCATATTCACTTCCGAATTCATGGTTCTCCCTACAATTTTTTGTTTAGTTCTCGCATTTCCCGTTCAGTCAGGGGCTGTCGCCTCATCAGCGCCAGCAGCCTCTCCTTTTCGCTCATAATCTGATCTGCAGGCGGGTGTTTTTTCCGGAACCGGGCGAGGATACGATCCCGGCCCAGGCAGAGGTAAACCAGACAGATGAGGATTAACGCGGTTACAGCCTGGGCAACCGCGCTGTCTTTGATAAAGAAGTATAAGCTGGCGAGCGGCGGGACGCTTTGCCCGTGAGACATATCGACGAAGACAGTGCCGTCCGTACTCAGGACGTTCGAGAGCAGGGCGGAGTTATCACCCAGGTCAAGCATGCTATTGATCAGTGGGTCCGAGTCGCTCACGACGATCAGCTCCCCCGGGCCATAGTCCATGCTGACCATCACCGGGAATGAGGCGAAGGTCTCATTGCCATTGATCAGGCCATTACCGTCCAGATCAAGCCAGGCCTTGCCGGATGTACGAGCCAGTACCCTGGCAGTACCGGTGATCTGCAGAGACGTCGGATGATTGAGAGTAAGCGAGCCGACGTTCGCCATGATACCTTCGCCGGAAGAGCTCCTGACGATCGGCAGCGCCGGGCGCTTATGATAATCAATGTCCTGGCACAGCGGGCTTCTACCGATGATCACCGGCATGCCGATGGCGGTCAGCAGGTTATTACCGGTTCCGTAGTCGTCCATCAAGACAAGGCGGCCGCCCCTGAGCATAAAATCGGATACCTGCCGGGAATCGGACACCGAAAAGTTCGCCGTAGGGCCGATGAGCAGCAGCGTATCACCCTGCGAAGCCTGCCTCAAGCCATCAAAACCGGATAGCAGCCTGACGTTTTTAGCCTGCGTGATGCCGGAGATGCCATCCCAGGATGGGTTGGCCGGGCTGAAGCTTTGATTCGACAGATAGAGGAAGCCGAGGATCAGCAAAGCGGCTATCACGACGGAGAGCGATAAGATGATCCGCCCTACGTTCACTGTCCTTCACCCCCTGCCAGAGTACCGATGATTTCCCGTAAGCAGAACAGCGCGTTAAGGATGTCCTGGCCGTTGGCCTGATAGTGGCCGAATACCGCATTCTCGTAGTAATAGCTGAACGTGTCGAGGGGGATATTCAGCGAAGGATCATGGGTGGATATCTTGGTAAACAAGTCCCGGTGCGTATCAGACTTCTGCACAGATATGCCATGGCTGCCTGCCAGCTTCCTGAGGACCGTGTAAATCCTGGACAAAGTTTCCCGGGCATCTCCTCCCTCGGCAATGAAGCGGTCGATATTCGCCACCTCATCCTCGAAGGAGATCGCCGTCTCCAGACCGGTCTCCGGCCTAGTCAGCTCTGGCAAGGGCAATGTCTGGGGTTCAGGTACCGGCACTTCCTTCCCAGGCTTCCTGCCGAAGATCTTGCGATCGACCCCCGCGATCTTTGCCACAAGTACAAGGCCTCCCAGTACAAGGACCGCGAGGAACAGCATCGTGCGAAGGTCGAAGGGCATGACAATGACGATCCCGGCCGGCTGCTCCAGCGCAGGGAGCAGGCCGTCTGCCATCGAGCCCACGGTCAGCTGGTAGATACCCGGGCTGAAGTCAACGATCCGGGCAAATGCGAAGGTGCCGTCAGAGTACGTGACTGTAGATGCGATCTCATCACCGGACAAGCCGAGTGACATGCTACGATCGTTCAGTGGCAGGTCATCGACTGTGGAAATGCCTTCCACTCTGAGCTCGTCGCCAGGGAAAGCGAAGACAGGGGCAATCCGTATCGCGATCACAGGGGTCCCTGGTTCGAAGGAAACGGCATATTCCGGGCTCTGTGAGCCGGCCAGCGCCAGTCCTTCGCCGGGTTGATAACCGGCATACAGGCCATGACTGCCTTCGGTAAGATCGTACGGGATGGTCAGAAGGGCGCTATAGTTCCCGTTTTCGTCCGTGGTGCCGCTACCGAGAAGCGAGCCGTTTGTGTATATGCCGATGGTCGCATTCTCGACCGGCCTGCCGGTGTCCGAGTACAGAGTACCGTTAAAGACGGCACTCGACCCGCCTCGGTACGGGCCGACAGGCTGATCTAACGAGATCAGAGTTTTGACCTGCACGATCTCCACCGGGACGGTATCGGAGGTAACATAGGACGGAGCGCCCTCCGGCCGTTGAATACTTCTAGCGGTCAGGTTGACAAGCCCGGTCGGCATGGCAGTAGACAGGATCAACTTGTGCGCAAAGGACCCGTCTTCTCGGGTGGTGGTATTGCCGACGAGCTGGTTATCGAGATAAATATCTATGGGCTGGGAGAGCTCGGAAAAGCCGCTGAGCGTCGCCAGTGAGCCTCCCACTTCGGCCGGTTCTCCGAATTTGATCGTATCTGGCCGCAGGCGGATGTGCAGGAACAACCGGTCTGGGGACCTCGGCTCATCCGGGTTGCCGCCCGGCGATAGACTTGTGTTGCCCACGTAACTGGATGGGAGGTAGTTGTTCCGGGCCATCCGAGTGGTATAGCCGTTTAGCTGGTTCAGGAAACTATCGAGACGAGTCGTATCGACACCGAGGTCAGGCAACTTGTTCCTCATTACAGTAGAATTGTCCGTGATAGCTCTCGCAGAGGAGTTGATCGCGTTATAGTCAGGCTGAAGCGCGGCCGCTGTCCGGGTCGCCTGATCATGGTCGCCAGCAGATACGGCTGCGTCGAAGTCTGAGTAGTTCCGGTTATATGCTTCCGAGCTATTGGCGAGAGTCTGCATCTCGCCGGCGGTCGCATTGATCGCTTCCAGGATCTGCAGCACGTCATCGTCGGACTGGTTGTACTTCTTTACGATATCGATATAGCTACGGTAGGAAGTCTGAAAGCGCCCTATCGACTCCCGCGAGGCGTTGAAGTCATCGTTATCAAGAGATGTGAGGAGGACATCCATAGATTGGAACAGATCATCCAGTGATGCCATGAGCTTTTGATCCGCATTATAAGGAGTTGCCTGAACCAGGTCGCCTGGATTTTCGTGAATGACCTGGGCGTGAGAGGGACACATACTCAGGATTAACAGGCATAAAAGAAAGACAATACTGGCTGTGAATGGTTTTTTCATGGCAAATCTCCGGTGCTCCGCAAGTATCCATATTACAATCGATTAAATATAATTATATTTTTATATAATTTATACTTTTGCTTTACAATAGCTAAAAGAGCTTGATAGGTAGCACGGCGAGGATCTTTCCCATAGTAATCACGATGAAGATCAGAACGCCAATCAGTGTGACAATACTTGCCCGGGCTCTCCATCCGGGCCGGGATATGAACGGTCCGAACAGCATGAGGATCACCAGGAAACCAACCAGACTTAATACGAAAAAATACTCTATGCTCAGCCTGCCGAGTAGTCCCAGAACAGTTAGCGAGAGAAAGGCCCACAAGCCCGACCAGATGACAATCCGCTGGCTTAAGATCAACAATGGCTACACCTACAGATACTGAAATTGGCTGATATTTAGCCATTATTCGATTTTTTGGGGTTTTGAGAAGAGAATACTCAAATAATAAGCGATTTTGACATTAGCTTTCAAAATAGTTGCGGGATTAGAGATGTTTCTGGTCGATAAATCACTTGCTCGTGTCCGCGGTCTTAACCTCTCGCGAAAGCAGCAGCTCGAACAGTTCATCCCGGTCATCGAACCGCTTGAGCTCTTCACTCTTGAGGAGAAGCGTGTTCCCCACGGCTTTGGAGTTATGAGCCCCTTTGACAATGAACAATGAGTAGGTGCCTGCCACGGCGGCCAGGCTGGACATGAACTTAGCTTTCTTTATCATGGCTTCGCTGTAGTCGCTGACGCCGGTGATTACTTTGTTAGAGTTATCCTGGGAAAGCGCATTGAACGGTGCCCGGGTCGTATGGAACACCTCGAAGCCGATCTCCATCAGCGCACCCAGCGCATCTTTTTCAAGATCGCTGGCAAGCCGAAGGTCGTTGGGCGAACTATCGGCCCCCCCAGACTGCTCAAAGCGAACAATCATGTTGATAGGGCATGCGATAGGTGAGTCCAGAATCTCTTCCAGCTTGAGCGCAGCTTCAATAGTGGCGTTCATGCCACTCTCGTACTTGCTGATGGTCCGCCGGGACACGCCGAGAGCCATGGCAAGTTCACCCAGCGAGATCTTCTTCGACTCCCGGAGCGACCGGAGTGTTTCGCTGTCGATCTCAACGTACAGGCCACCCGGCGCCGCGTAAACCAGAGGGGGCACTTCCTCGATGAAATAGTCGTGAAGAGTTTCCAGGTTGACACATGGAATACCATACCTGAGGTACACTGCACCCGTCTCGAGCGGGTGGTCGTTGGTATGCTCGCCGATCACCATGGGCGAGCCGTTGAGCAGGACAGCCAGCCGCCGCATCTCCTGGGAAGTGTCTTCAGCCAGGCCTTCGATGTTGGACAGGACTTTAAGAAGGAGCATGATCTTACCCCTTCGAGCCGCCACGTCAAAACTTCGAGGTCTGATGTCACACTTCTCCGAGAGCATGAACTCCGCTTTCCACAGCAGAGCGATGACCTTGTCCAGCAGCGTTTCACGTGTCATAATCCGAAAGAGTTAAATCCTTAACATGATAGTGTAAATTTCCAAATATTAATACGTTGTGTATGAGGAAGAGTATGCTGTACGTGGGACTGGATGATACTGACTCGAAACTCGGAATGTGTACCACCTATCTGGCCGCAGTCCTGGCGGAGCGTCTGGCCGGGTTTAAGCTCTCGGGATACCCGAGGCTGATCCGGTTCAACCCCAACATCAGGTACAAGACCAGAGGCAATGCCGGCCTTTGCATCGTGCTGGATGCAGGTCCGGAAGCACTGGATGAAGTGGAGCGGATCGCGCTGGACGCCATCCGGGAATACGCCTGGATGGAAGACGAGAACACCAACCCGGGCCTGGTGGTATATTCCGGCGAGGTTAGTCTGGAGCTGAAGGATTACGCGCTCCGGGTCGTCCGGGACGTAGTCGAAATCGCTGAAGCCGAGGCGTTGGCTAAAAAGTATGGCATGCGCATCTCTAAATTTAAAAACGGCCGAGGCATCATCGGCGCTCTGGGAGCCATAGCGCTGGATCTTTATGACTATACCTACGAACTGCTGGCATACAGGCTGCCCGAGAACTATGAAAAGCCCAGGTGGCTGGACAAGGCTTCCGTTTATTCCATGGACGCCGCCACGTACCCGGATACCTGGGACAACGTGGACCTGCACAACAAAGTGATCGTCTTCTCACCTCACACCCCGGACCCGGTACTTTACGGAATCAGAGGCAACAGCCCCGGGATTCTCATAAAAGCACAGCGGATGCTGGTGACCGAACCGGTAGAGCGCAGCCAGATATTCATCACCAACCAGGGCACAGACATGCACCTGCGCTCTGCGGCGTCAATTGCGGAAGCGAAGGACGACCGCTCGTACCTGATCAAGGGCAAGGTAACGAAGGTGCCGATAACGAAAGAGGGCGGCCACGTCTTCTTCGAGATCGCCGACGAGACTGCCAGCCTGAAGTGCGCTGCCTTTGAACCGACCAAAAATTTCCGGGAGATCATCAGAAAACTGGCCCCCGGCGACGAAGTCAAAGTCTACGGCAGCGTCAAGGACAGCACAGTCAACCTCGAAAAGCTGGAAGTCACCTGGCTGGCACCCGTCACCCGCAAGGCATCTCCGATCTGCCCCGGGTGCGACCGCCACATGGAATCCGCAGGAGCAGGACAAGGATACAGGTGCAGGAAGTGCAAGACAAAAGCACCAGCCCAGGTCACCCGGGAAATAAAACGGGATCTGGAGACCGGGCTGTACGAAGTCCCACCCACCGCACGAAGGCACCTCGCCAAGCAGATCATTCGGATCAAAGAGCCATGGTGCAAGATGCATCCGAGCCGATGAACAACTTTCTGTAAAAGTTTACCACAGAGACACAAAGACATACATTTCAACTACAAAGAACACAGAGACTAACACAGAGACACAAAGACCTACATTGATTACAAATCTGCTCTGTGACTCTGTGATAATCTCTGTGGCCTCTGTGGAAAAAAAGACTCTGTGTCTCTGTGTAAAACTTTGTGCCCTCTGTGGTAAATTAGCAATGTACCACAGTGATAGTTAACAAAAAATTAGAGATGGGTTATGGTGTTTTCACCATAAGCCCGAGTTATTTTTATTGTTCCTTAGCGGCGATGACCGCCAGGAGTTCTCTATCTAGCAATAGCCCGTCGAGCTTGTTGTCTGAGGTGATGACGGGCACCTGTTCGATGCGGTTGCGGCGCATCTTCTTGGCGACTTCCGAGACTGAGGTCTTGTGGAAGGCGGTGATCACAGTCTTGACCATGACGTCTTTGACTGGTACGTCGGGGAGCGATATCCTTGAGACACCGTAGTACAGGCTCATGGTGTCGCGCATGCTTTCCCAGGTCCACTTGTCTTCATCGGAGCCGGCAGACATGTCTGATCGCTCTACGGAGTCTTCAATTCTGCTCAGGTTGATGATGTCGGTGATGCTGATGATACCGGTCAGCTCACGCTTGGTGTTCAGTACAGGCAGCGCGTCCCTCTTGCTCAGCCGTATGATTTCCGCGGCCACGGGTACTGGTGTTTCCTCCCAGACAGCCATGACACCCTCCATGAGGAAGGTATTGATCTGTTCGGGGAACTCCATCTGGCCGATCGCCCCGATGATGTCGCTGACTGTGACGATGCCGACCAGCTTGCCGCGTACGACGACAGGCAGCCTGCGCAGGCCAGTCTGCTGGAGGATTGCCGCCGCCTTGGATAGCGACGCTTCAGGAGTGATCGTGACAGGGTCTCGGGTCATGAGCATGGCGATCTGCTCTTCCTCCGGGTGCTTCAGTAGGTCGATACGGGTCACGATTCCCAGAAGAGTACCTTCCTTAACTACAGGTACTGCTGAGATACGCTCCTTCTGCATGAGATCGAGGATCTCATCTCTGGTTCCCGGGATCTCTATGCTCTTTACGTTCTTGATCATGATGTCGTCGACTGTAACTGCCTGCTTCATAGCATACCTCGAATGGCTCTTATAATATACATACTTAATTATTTGCCTGCTTATTTGTTGCTCTTGATGACCATGACTGGACATGGAGCGATGCGTACAACTTTTTCCGCCACGCTGCCCAGGAGGAGCCGGTCTATACCGCTCTTACCCAGTGTGCCGACCACGATCAGCTCAACACCGTTGTCTTTGGCAAACTTGGTGAGCTCTACTGCGGGATTACCCTCAAGCACCTGGGTCTCCACATCTACACCCTGAGCTGCTTCCTTCACCCGGCTCACGGCTTCCTCACCCTCATCCTTTAGCAGCTGGTACATGTTTTCCCACGTGACATCCATCGGAATCGACGTGAAAGTAACGGTATCAACTACGTATATTGCGTATACTTTAGACTTGTGCTGCTTCGCCAGCTCGATGCCAGTTTCAACCGCGTTTTGCGTCCGCTTCGAACCATCCGTCGCAATCAGGATCTTTTTGAAGAGTTCTGCCATATTCTTCCTCCGATAATAGTATAGCTTATGTCATCCGGGCGTGCCCGCCGGACAATTGAGCCCAGCACGTTCCGGGAATACCTCAGGTTATCAGAATCCTGGTTTAGCACCAGTATGTCTGCTTCCTTTCCGGCGAGAAGCGAGCCTCTGGTCCTCCCGCAGCCCAGGAGCTCCGCACCGTTCAAGGTAGCCATCCTAAGTGTATATGCATCGTCATGTAAAAATGCTTTGGAAGTCCACTCCATCTCCCGGAACATGTCCGGCCCGTTCAGCATGACGTTGTCTGTGCCGAGGGCCAGTTTCACCCCGCCGTCCACGAGACTGCGTACCGGTGGAAGCCCCACCCCGGTCAGAGCGTTAGACCTTGGGCAGACGACGACCGGGATGTCGCTGTCCATGGTTTTTTTGATATCCGTCGGGCCTGCATGGGTCATGTGTACCAAAAAGTCGGGCGAGATCTCCAAGGCCTTGCCGATATCGCTGTCGTTCAGCTCCCCGGCGTGGATGCCGAGCGGCCTGCCAGCTGTTTTCGCCCGTTCCGCCAGGGAAAAAAGGACGTCTCGGGGCATATCGTTCGCCCCGCTGACGCCCAGCCCATCGGCGACCCGCAGCACATCCTCGGCCGTATCCGTACCAGTAATCCGGCCCATGATCGTCGCCCGCTCTCCCGCTACGTCTCGCAGCATCCGGACACCGGCGACGCCGTTCTCCCGGAAGTCCACGCAGTGGCAGGTACCGGTAGCCGCCATATCGGCCAGCGTCGATGTCATACCTGCTGAGATCTCCTCCGGCCGCGCTGCACCCAGTATCCGGTGTTTAAGGCCGTCCGGGGGAGCCACGAGATCCGCCAGCGGCATATACGGAAGGTCTTTCGCGATGGAATCGCCCATGTGAGTATGCGCGTTGATAAAAGCAGGACAGATAAGACCGGTAATACTATTATTACTGCTGATCCGATCAAATCCGATCTCCCGGATTTTCCCGTCCCTCACGACGAGGTAGCCTTCCCGGACCTCGAAATCGTCTCCGTAGACGATTGTACCGGAAACGACGTATTCCTCAGGCATGGTATTACATAATGGCCTCCTGAGAAAAAATACCTTTGGGCTCTGGCTGCGGCCAGAACAGTCTCTAAGACCTACTAATGGTGACAGAAGATGAGCCGGAGACCGGGGAATCAGGCCTGATTAAAGAGCTGCGCGCCTATTTAGAAGTATATATGCCGGCTGGGGAAAGACTTAACTACTTTATCATATTAGATATGATCCGGAGGAAAACATGGCGAAGAGAGAATCCAGCAGTGGCGGAGGCTTAATGTCATCCGCAGGTCTGATGCGCTACTTCGAGGCAGAGGAAGCCTCAATCAAGATCGACCCCAAGACAGTGGTCATCGCGGCCGTTGCAATCGGTGGCTTCATATTCATACTCGACTATTCCCACAAACTGGGCTTCTTCTAAAACGGGAGAATAAAATCTTTTTTAATTTTATTGCTCATCTGAGCTTGCTTTTTGTGCATCCGGGCAGCCGTTGCTCCCCGACACACTCAGGGTCACCGCCTTCCTTACCCTGGCGAGGCTCCTCCCTGGGAGGGAACTCGATGACCGTTTTCTTCTCCTCGGCTGGTACGTACTGGATGGGCTCGTCTCTCTTCTTACCCCTGGCCATGATCTATGATGGGCTCATGGACGGTTAAAAGAGATTCTTAGTTACAGTGAAAAAGCGGAAGAGATCAGGAAGTTTCGAGTACGTTTTCAATCGCCGAAAGAAAACCATTTGCTACTGTCAAGGAAGCGATCGCGTCCTCTTTGCCAGCCTCGAATTCTAACCCATAGAGGGCTTCATGACGGTATTTTCTGTATGAGTCCAGCATATTAGCCTGACCAGCAAGTGCAGGATAGTTTTCACGTAGGTATAACGATATGCATTCGTGACTCCGCTCTTTGACACCATCCCGGAAAAGGATCGCTCTGGCAGCGTGGAACATTGCCGTATAGCTGGATATAGCCACGAGACGATAGCTATTGCCGATTAGACTGTTCTCTGCGTCAGCCAGATAGCTACGAGCAAGTTTTATTGATCTCCCGGCGCTTTCGATGTCGGCCGGTATGTTTATCAGTAGCCCTCTTTTAAAACAGTTAATCAACTCCACTTAATACCACTTCCATGCAACAATATGTGATCTCGTACAACATTCTTATAGTATGCGTCTCCTGCATCGGCTAAGGACTTCCACTGTGCAAGTCGAAAGGTTGAGATGTTTGCCTGTATACCGAGAGTTTTTTCAATAGATTTGAGCGCCGGGTAGAGCTTCGTCTTATCTGTATGGGTCAAGACGAGAAAATCAATATCGCTTCTCTCATCAAAGTCTCCGCGCGCATAGCTGCCATACATGGCAAGTGAGATGAGGTCAGGGTCGGCTTCGAGAAAAGTTTTCTCAGGCCTGGCAGATAAAACGATGGCTAAACCGTAAGCTGTTTTCAGTGGCTGCACTATGCAATTTTCCCGGTTCAATGTAAAAAAATGCTCTTTGCCTTTGATTTCTTTAATCAGAATTCGGTCTTTCTCGAAGGACTCTACAGCACGGACGACAGCAGAAGGGCTCATATCAAGCTTTCTAGCCAGTTCCCTCTTATAAAAAGAAGTTCTAGGATTAGCCAGGAAGCATGCAAGTACCTTCATATCGGCATACTTTTGAAACTGTTCTATCATATGATCCACCGTACTATTAAGAGTACTATCGTACTATTAAAAGAACCTTTTGCATATGGCCACGATAGATATACATGGTTAAAGCCGCAATGTTTGGTTTGAATGTCACTCCAGGACTACAAGTCGTTTGAGCCCGTGAAGGCAAAGTACGAGATCGTCTTTATCGGCCGATCTAATGTTGGCAAATCCACCATCATGCGGCAGCTCATCGGCGCTAATGTAAGGGTCGGTCGCCGACCCGGTGTGACCCAGAAGCCCAATTACCACCAGTTCGGCGATCTGCTCATCACCGACATGCCCGGCTACGGGTACATGAGGGGCGTGGAACACGACAAGCAGGAACGGTTGAAGGACCTGATCGTCAAGTACTTCGAGGACAACGCCAGCCGAATCCTGTGCGCAGTGCAGGTCGTGGATGCTAAGGCCTTCATCGAGATCGTGGACCGCTGGGACGGCCGGGGCGAGGTCCCGGTTGACGTGGAACTGAACGATTTCCTGTATGACCTCGACCTGGACGTAATCGTCGCAGTCAACAAGATGGACAAGATACATCCCTCGGCCTGGGACGAGTTCCTGGACGGGATCTGCGACAGGCTGCACATGCATCCCCCCTGGAACCAGTGGACCGACAAAGTTGCGCCCATCGTCGCTAAAAAGGGCGACATCGACATCCTCGGCCGGCTGATTAAGGATCGGCTTCGCAAGGCCGGAGTCGAGAAATACGTGAATGTGATACATTGCAAGTAGTTTTGAGGGAAAAGTTTTGAGGGGGCTCCCGGGGGACTTTTTCAAAAGTCCCCCTGGGTCTCGACACCAACTAAAGCCCGAAGGGCGTTAAAAAAACGATGTTTTTGAGGGGGTCGCGAGGGGGGCTTTTTACAAAAAGCCCCCCTGACACCACACAGGGCAAACCTCTAAGTAATAATCTCCTTCTAAACACTAAAATTACCGCTCCTTGGAGCGTAGGTTGTGGAGAAGGATACCTGGGATAGAATTGGATTTTGCATCGGTGTTATCCCCGGCCTCGCCCTGACGTATGCCGGTTCCACCCATAGGGTCGCATCTCCGTCTTCAGGCGCTCGAAGACGTTGAACACGATGGGACAGACCGAGCAGTTGCCGACCATGTTGGTCAGCCGGTGGAGAAACCCGTCTTTATGCAGGTGGGGATAAGCTGCGCAGTCACGGGGCCTGCTCAAGTAACAGGAACACATATCACCCTTCAGCAGCGGGCATGGGCTTTGATTGAACTTGAGCGTACCGTACTCTTCATCGATGACAAGGTACTCTGAGATCAGGCGATCGGCTGGAATTCCGATCCCTTCGGAAAGCCTGGCGACGTCTTCGTCACCCAGCATGGGCGAGATGCCTTTGCAGCAGCCGGCACAGGTTTTGCAGTCAAACTGTTCCGACTCCTGTCGGTACAGTTCCTGGACAATCCGGTCGATCTCTGCTTCGCTGACTGTGCACTTTTTGAGGAAGTCCCGGAAGCGCCAGTTCTCATCCTCCATCCGGAGGGATAACTTTTCCAGTTCAGATAAGTCGCGACATTCTTTCATACGCACATGCCCTGCTTGCCGAAAATCCGGTTCGCCCTGAAAAAGGCCACGAATTGCCGGGTCGATTCACTATCTGCCCGTTTCCTTTGATATAGGTTTTCATAAGCCCGCATCACGCGACTTTTTGCCTCCTATGAAAAATTTTTGTTGATGCTCCCGGTGAGTCCTGGTATAGATGAACCTGGGAAGGTGAACGATCGCTGCGCTGTGCCTGTGCCACACAGATCTCCAGTATCCCCGTGTTTACTCTCCGATCCATTGTGTCGGTTTACTATTGGAGGAAATACCACTGTAGATGCTGGAATCCCAAAAACGCCAAATGGCCAAACAGCCAAAACGCCAACTCTAAACATATGGGATCGGCATGCACGATATCGGTAGTAAAATCCTGCTGACCGATTCAATGCTCCCGGACTCGTTTAGAATTTTACAGCGGGTGTGTCCAGAATTTTCTGTAAAATCCGACTTATTCTGGTAGTGATTCGATCAGTAATTCCTTCATGACCTCTTGTGACCTATACAAAGGTCTCTATTGCAAAACCTTTGATCTTCTCCGAAATCTCCAGGGCATCCTGATCATCCCGAAGTGAGAGTTTTTCCTCGTCCCGGTACCTTCCGGTCTCAGGTTACTGGCTTTGCGCACCCCTAATCCGGGCAAGGAGAGGTCTGAGAGTGCCCGGAGGTTGGAGGTCTGAGAGTGCCCGGAGATCGCAGAGACATTTTTCAGGGGGAGGTCTTGGAGGTCCGGAGATCGGAGAGGAGGAAGGTGAGGGGCCGGAGGTTCGAGAGGTTAAAATACTATTTATTATATTTACTGGCGGTAGGCTTACAGGGCATGTAATCTAATATTACTTGATAATCGAATAATTTCTCCCGGACCTCCCGCCCCTCACCTTCCTCCTCTCTGATCTCCGGACCTCCAAGACCTCCGCCTGAAAAAAGTCTCTGCGATCTCCCGGGAACTCACAAACCTCCAACCTCCGGGAACTCTCAGATCTCCTTACACCGAAATTCCCGTAATGATCATCTTAACAGACATCACGCAGAATTCACCGAAAAATTGAGACACATCCTTTTTTATTAACCTACCAGCCTAAGTGGTATAGATCTGAAAATGTGTATGTGCCTTTGTGCTACCCCAAGGAAGCCCCTGCTCAGGCCAAACTGCTCTCATTATAATCGAGATTTTAATGATATTCCCCGGACACACACTTAACCGAACACTAATGTAACTGGCTGCTTCTCCCATTGTTCCTCATGCCCTGACCTGACAACTATTTGAGCTAGTTTTACTATTATAACTTCCAATACAATTGACAGGAGTTATCCTACTTATGATACTTGTTACCGGATGCGGGCCTCTTGGTACGGGCCTGGTAAATTCTATGGGAAGCCAGCTCGTCAAAGGCGCCTGCGACGCGAGCAACCCCGAGGTCCCAAAAGGTTTCCTGACCTACGACTTTCAGAAGGAACAGGACATCTTCAGGATCGTCGATACGGAAAAGCCCGAAGTTGTCATCCTGACCGAAGAGATCGACAACCCTGAATATTGCGAGAAGGAGCGCATGGATGCCATGTATTACAATTCTCGCGCCCAGAGGTATTTTGCCGAAGCGGCCCAGAAAGTGCCGGCGAGGATCGTCTATAAATCCACGGCGTTGGTGTTTGACGGGCGTAAGCCCGGCGGTATGTATACCGAGGAGGAGGACGCAAATCCCCTGAACGTGTATGCAGAGACCAAGCTGATGGGAGAAACTGCTGTCGACCGGACGAAGGATTTTCTCATCGTCAGGGTTGGAGAGTTATACGGCGCGTATTCGGGCAACTTTGCCAGTCTCATACTTGATAGTCTGGCAGCGGGAGAGAAGGTCGATCTGGCCACAGACATGTATTTTTCGCCGATCTACGTCGAGGATGCAGTTCAAGCCATAAAGGAGCTGATGGTGACACGGATGTCTGGCTTCTACAACGTCGCCGGGCATGAGCGGCTGAGCCACTTCGAGTTCGGGAAGAAAATTGCCCGGGCTTTCGGGTATGGGGAAGATCTGCTTGTACCCATGAGCATGGCAGAGCTGAACCTGTCTGTACGGATGCCGCAGGATGTCTCGCTCGACGTTAGCAAGCTCGGCATGCTGGTGAAAGTACGCAGTGCCGATGAGGGATTATCCGCTATGAAAACGGCTGCAATAAAAAAATAAATTTTTTTAATGTCGTTTTACCTCTGCACGCTTGGTCTCTGTGTGCTTTGACTCGGCCTTGCCGAGTTCTTTTTCTGTTTTGCCGACCATCTTTTCTGCTTTGCCTTTGGCCGCCATGCCGGGCTTGTCCATCGCTTTGCCCGCTTCTTCCTTAACCTTGCCAGAGACTTCTTTGCCTGTGCCTTTTACTTGTTTCTCCATTCCGCCCATTGTCTCACCAGATGAGAGGATGAAAAAGACGTATAAAACCATTGACCTGAAAAAAGACAAGTTGCACGGAGTTTGTGGTGGGCGGCTGCGGGCAATTCCGCCTTTTATCCGCCATTACCACTCGCTCCATGCAGATCGGAGGAGCTAATCTACAGCTGATTTGCAGTAATCAGCCCGTAGTTCGCCGTTCCGCTTACCTTGGTACCCTCGACCTTCAGCGTATATGTGCCGGGGGCGGGGTTGGGGTAGTTGATCTGGCCATAGGGGGTCACTGACCCGACCTGACATGGGGTCGTGCCAGCGAGCTTGTTGCCGGAGTCATCGTATAGCGACATTGTCAATGCGTTTAAGCTCCAGCCCCACGTCAGCCTCGCGTTGATGTCGGCAGAGGTGTCTGTGGTGAAGCTGTAGGTGGCTGCCTGGCCTTTAGCGACCGAGCCTTTTGTGGTATAGGCTGGTGCGACGGCTGGTGTGGCAAGTCCGCTGAACGTGACCGGCTGGAAGGCCCGCTGGGCATGTACTTTAAGCAGGTAGTGACCTGCCGTCGGAGCATTGAACTGTAGCGACTCGATTGCATTACTGCGCTGTTCGGCCTTCGCCACAAGCTTGCCCGAGGGGTCATAGAGGAACATGTCAAGGTCGTTCATGGTACCTTGCCAGGTTACCTTGGCCGTGATCTGTCCTGCCTGTGTCGGCTCTACGTAGGTGTAGTAGTCGCCGCCGTTGTTAACTGTACCCGTAAACGCGGTGCCAGGGTTTGGCACCGGGGTGGGGACAGGGGTCGAAGTCGGCGTGGGGGTTGGTCCCGGTCCCGGTGTTGATGTCGGTGTCGGTGTCGGGATTGGTGTCGCCGTCGGCGTGGGCTGCGTCTGGCCTGCTGCCACGTTGAGCGTGTAAGCTACAGTATCGCTGACAGCCGGAGCCGAGTTCGATGTTGCCTTGACGGTGAACTTGTATGCGCCGCCCGTCGAGTCAGCCTGCGGGGTAATATACACTATCATTGAGCCCGAAGCGCTGGGGTTGATCTGGCCACCCGTGTATCCGCTGATCTTATACCAGGACTCGGGAATGCCTTCGACAGTCATACTGTACGAGTCGGCAGCGTTGCCTGTGTTTAAGATCATGATGGTCTGGCCTGCTGTCGTGCCGGGCTGAACCTGGAACTGGTTAAGCTGGCCGAACTGGTTGTTGTACCGGGCGAACATCGAGATCAGGTCCACGCCGCTGTTACCCGGCTGTGGTGTCGGGGTAGGCGTTGGCGTTGGTGTTGGTGTTGGCGTGGGGTTTGGTCCTGGTGTCGGTGTCGGTGTCGGGCTTGGTCCCGGTGTTGGTGTCGGTGTTGGTGTCGGTGTCGGTGTCGGGACCGGTACCTGTCCGCTCAGCGCATAGTCTAGCGCAGATTTTGCCTGTACCCTTCCGTAGCCGTAGTCATTGTTAGGTACGCTGCTACCGAGGGGCTTGGCGGTCTTGATTAAGATATCTTTTACCTGTAGTGGTGTCAGGTCGGGCTTGGCCTGCAGGAGCAGAGCTACGACGCCCGACGTCATCGGGGTTGCCATGGAGGTACCGCTCATCGCCGAGTAGTACTGTCCAACCGGCTTTGAGGCAGCGACTCCGGTCGCTTTTGCCGCAACCAGGCCTACGCCCATGTTAGTTACATCCGGTTTGGTTCTGCCATCGTAGGTAGGACCTCTGGAACTGAACGAGGCGATCGCATCGTTACGGTCCACTGCACCGACTGTGATTGCGTCCGGGCTGTCGCCTGGACATGCTATTGTTTTGCCATTCGGGCCGCTGTTACCCGCTGCCACGACCACTACAACGCCGGCATTTACTGCCTTTTTAATCGCGTCATCGCTGGCCTGGGAATGAGTTGAGCTGCCCAGAGACATGGAGATCACATCAGCATTATTCTGTACAGCCCAGTCAATTCCCTTGAGGATGTTGCTGTTGCTGCCAGACCCGTCTTTGCCGAGCACTTTGATGCCGATGATGCTGGCTTCGGGCGCTACGCCCTTGTACTTGCCATTGTCTCCGGCGCCGGTACCCGCGATAGTGCTGGATACGTGGCTGCCGTGTCCGTGGTCATCGTAAGGTGTCGTCTTACCCTGGACGTAGTCAACCCATCCGACGACTTTGTTGCCGTTCAAATCGGGGTGGCTTCCGTCTACGCCTGTGTCGATCACTGCGACTTTGACGCCTTTTCCGGTGTAGCCGGATGCCCAGACCTGGTCAGCGCCTATCTGCGGTACTGCCTTGTCCAGCAGGACGTGGACAGTCTGGTCTTTCTCGACGTACTTGACGTTGTCCATCGCTTTAAGCTGGTCAACTTTATCGTCAGGTATCGTAACGGCATATCCGTTAATGATACTATACTTATGGATGATCCTGCCGTTGTACGAGTTGACGAGGTTCGTCACCTTTTCTTCGGCGACCGAGGCCGTATCGGGCTGGTCGTTAAAGGCAACGATATAAGTCGAATAGCCACCGGAGTCGGCGGACTGTGGGCTTTTTATGGATGGGACCGCGGCTATGGCTCCTGCCGTCAAAGACAGTAGCACAACCATAATGGCCGCAATGCCCAGCACTGTTTTTAGCTTAATGTTTTTCCCTCCAGATAATTCAAGGCGTTGCCTGTACACCTTTAGCAACGTGATAGGGAACTGTTAAAGATGTTGCTATAAATACTTTACAGTTAAAATATCAAAAATATTCACTTTTATCTCTTATAATTACAAATTATCTACATATTATATCTACAGGTCAGCAAACTAGACCTGCTATCATCCTGACAACGATAAAATCAGTAGTTTTAGTTGCTACGTCAGAAATTCATCCGTAATGACCTAACTTATTTCAACTCATGGTCTTGCCGAGATTCTGGGCTGAATTTTTAAATACTTTCTCAAAAAGCGGATTTTTTGCAAGGATTTTCGATACTTAGATATAATTAACCAAATTTTCATGAACACAGCTTGAATTTAGCCCGAAAATGATTAAGCGTACTTTCAATTTTGAAATTATTATAAAAAGAACACTAAGTTTAAATATTCGGAAGCGTATACTATGCTTGGGATTTGGATTGGATCAGTTGAATTAAGTTCAATTTGATCGACATACGCTGAGCTTGAGCTCTGTCTATGTTTGACGGATTTACAGCGATAGCTTTAGCTTGCCTTTCCTGTCGGGGTTGTGACTGCAGCCCGCTAATAACGTCCGCTTTGTAAACGGGACGGCCAGGGATACAATCTTAAACAAAAACGTCGGGTTCACGTGCGCCTGTGTGCGGGTTTCGCACATTACGGGACAACGAACGGCTTGCCTTGAATACCGAGGGACAAACCACAAGGGGATGGGATTAAATGCAATCATTCGTGCAAGAAGCACTTAAATACACGGAAATGGAACGCGAGTACAGGAACGACAAGGGAGACAACACCGCTGGTGCGGACTTCGAAGACTTCGGTCTCCCGCAGATCAAGATCGTAGGCTGCGGCGGTGCGGGTAACAATACCATCAACCGTCTCTACAACATCGGTGTGGATGGCGGCGAAACTATCGCAGTCAACACTGACAAGCAGCACCTCGACGTAATCAAGGCTGACAAGAAGATCCTGGTAGGCAAGTCCCTGACCAGAGGCCTGGGCGCAGGCGGTTTCCCTGAGATCGGAAAGAGGGCAGCCGAACTGGCAAGAAGCACGCTCCAGGAAGTTCTGAAGGATGCTGATCTGGTCTTTATCACGGCAGGCATGGGAGGCGGCACTGGTACCGGCACGGCACCAATCGTCGCTCAGGTCGCCAAGGAATGTGGCGCAATTGTCGTAGGCATGGTAACGACGCCGTTCAAAGTCGAACGGGCAAGGATGGTCAAGGCGGAAGAGGGTATCGCTGACTTGAGGGCTGCTGCTGACACAGTAATTGTGTTAGACAACAACAGGCTTCTCGAAATGGTTCCGAACCTGCCTCTGGAGCAGGCATTCTCAGTCATGGACCAGCTGATCTCCGAAACCGTCAAGGGTATCTCCGAGACGATCACCAGGCCTTCGCTGATTAACCTCGACTTCGCAGACGTCAAAGCCATCATGAACGGCGGCGGCGTCGCAGTCATGCTGGTAGGCGAAACTAAGAGCCAGGACAAGTCTGAGAACGTCGTAAGGACTGCTCTCAACCACCCGCTGCTGGATGTGGACTACAGGGGCGCAACCGGCGCACTGGTACACATCACCGGCGGCCCGGACCTTACCTTGAGAGAAGCCGAGACTATCGTTGAGTCACTGACCTACGAGCTGGATTCCCACGCCAACGTCATCTGGGGCGCAAGAGTTCAGAAAGACTACGAAGGCAGGGTTAGAGTACTTGCCATTTTGACCGGTGTCCAGGGTCCGAACGTGATGGGCAAGAATGGTCAAAAGGCTCCAGTGTCTGATATGTCAGACGACAACGCAGGCCGCTACAGGCGAGCCCCGGCAAACACTGGCGGTCGCAAGGGCGGCAAGCCTCTAGATACCATCATCGACGTAGTCGAATAAACGGGTGCGCTGTTGCGCACTCTTAACTTTTTCTTTTTAGTGAATTCCCAACAAAAATCCTTCTACACTGGTTTTTTCGCCTCATCGTCTGTCAACGGTTTTGTGGGTACCTGTCGTAACTGCTTTTATGGGCCCGGAACTGGACTTTGCGGATGAACGGCTGGAACACTGCCGGAAACTGTTTTGCGAAACCAGTATCACTCTTGCCGCTCTCGCTGTCGTCAGAAAGCGGGAGGTTTCTGTCAAGGATGCCTGCAAGGATATCTCCCGGTACACCGCAGATACGATGAATGTGGGCGAAACCCAGATGGCCCGGGAACTTGACGTTCTGGAACGCCAGGGGTACGTAGAACGTAAAGGGGATCTCTTTCACATTACGGTAAAGGGTAAAAATTTCATGTTCGAAATGATGAAGGTCTGGAACACCTATGTGGATGCGATGAACAACCTCTGGGGATGCTACTACGGGGCCTGATGGCCATAAGTATTGAAGTAAAAATCACTGCGGCTTTTCCGCACTCCTTTCGTGAAATAAACTCGTTACGTGGCCCGGATAGCGATAAAGCTATAATCTATGATTACTCTATAGCCACATATATGTCATTCCTGGGCGGGGACAAAGGCAAAGATAAGGTTGAACTGAACCCAAAGTACGTGGGAAAGCTCATAGAAACCCGGCTTTATGCCATAAACGAGAAAAGACACTTCGATGGCATCATTCTGACGTTTTACTGTCCCCGGTGCAGCCACAACAACACGGTTGTTAAGCCTTTGCTGTTGCACAATTTGACTATGGATTCTTTTATGCAGGCCGTCTCCAGCTATCGCTTCGAGACGCACTCGTGCGTATGCGGTGCCCGTCTGATTTCTAATAACCTGATCATAGCTCAGTATAGTCACTTCTTCCCCGAGACTCAGCTGGACTTCCAGGCTGAAGTGACCGCTGGCAGCGAGTTCGTATCCTTTTACCGGATGGATGTTTCAGGGGACCGGGAGCCGATCCGGCAAACCCCTGACTTCAAGTACATGTATGACACCTTTGGGAGGGTCCTGAGTGTCAAGGAATGCTGGAAGCACATGATCAGTTCCGCGTTCCAGACCCGGAGCATCAAGCTCTATAACGTAGAGAAAGGGTACACCATTGTCGCAATACCCGTCGATGGCCCCCGGTCGAGGGTAAACATGAGGGAGATCGCCGGCCCGGTATGGCCTGGAGACTCCGGACTGATTTTACGCCTGTCTGATGTTGATAAGGAGGAGACGCCGCAGTTCGATGATACTCATAAGGACTGGATGCCTGAGTACGCCGGTGAAATTGCGGAAGGTCGCATAGATGCGGCGGCCATCGTTGACCTTGCCCGGGTACTGGCGCTGATCAAGAAGTTTCTTACCCATGATGCCATTGAGTTCACCGTGCAGGGTGACGTGGTCAACATTGCCAGTAAGCCGTTCAAGTCTGTGCTGTCGGTAAAAGAAATTGCCCGGGAGGCGGTATTCACCGGCAAGAACTTCCACGATGTTATCGAAGCTAAAATTGACCTGGCATTAACCCGGATCCACCACGCAGAGAGCATCCTGAAAGACATCCGAAAGGACATGCCCACTTACCAGTATCACGTGGATGGCGATAACCTGGAAATCACCAATCCTCACAATGGCCTGTCCGAACGAGTCAACGTCTACGCTCCGCTTCCCAAAGGCGGGACGAAAATCCTCATCTCCAGGCTCAGAGAGGCGCTATGCAAGAACGAGCCGGTCCACCCGGTATGCAAATGTGGCCGGGACTGCTTCGTGTACAAGTCGATCGAGCCTTCTTCGTGGTTTAAGACCACGCCGAACTCGTTCAACTACGTATACGACGAACGGGAAAACGCGGCAATCCTCTATTATACCGCATGTAGCGAGCATAACTACCCAGTAATGAGGACTGATCTGGCCTCCTGGGTAACAGACCGGGATTCGCTGGACAAGCTGTTCGAAGCAGAACTGGATGCCCTGCGGCTGAACCTCGAAGCCCACGCTGGCAAGTTCGGAAGCGACATCATTGTCGGAGTCATCAGCAAACACGCCTGCGATATCATGACTCATCCGTCATTCATCAAAGCCCTGCTGGATGAGCTAAACGTCAAACTGAGCGATCGGGTCATCGTTTATGCGCCCTTCAAAGAAATCGTGCTTATCTATACTGAGGAAGCGTCGGTCGAAAACCTCAACAAGGCACTACTCGAGATCCAGACCCTTTCCGCCGACCGGGATATCGACCAGACCCCCCTGGACTATATCGAACTCTTTGAGCTCACCCAGAGCCATGGCATCATCAACCTGATCACGCTACCGCCGAAGCCGAAGCAGCCCGGGCAGAGCGCCGGGAACGACCAGCCGATCAGCCTGCAAAGGACATCTGACGGTGCTGACGGTAATTAGTCATTTTTAAGGTTTGAATCCGGGCAATTGCATATCTTTATAAAGTAATCCGAGCTATAGGGTAGCATACGACACAGAGAGGATGATGGGGGATGCCTATGGAATTCTGGCAGCCGAAACTTGAGACTATGCCGCGTCCGGAACTTCGGGAGCTACAGTTAAAGCGGCTTAAAAAAACCGCTAAGGACGTTTTTACTAACGTGCCATTGTACCAGCAGCGCTTTAATGATAACGGGGTCAAGCCTTCTGATATCAAGACGCTGGATGATCTTCGCAAATTGCCTTTTACGAAAAAAACTGATCTGAGGGACAACTATCCCTTCGGATTGTTCGCAGTGCCGATGAATAAGGTTAACCGTATTCATGCTTCTTCGGGTACGAGCGGTAAATCTACGGTCGTCGGCTACACCAAGAAAGATCTGGACGTATGGTCTGATCTGATGGCACGGTGCTTCTACATGGTCGGAGTCCGGCCGGGCGACGTATTTCAGAACGCTGCCAATTATGGCCTTTTTACCGGCGGCCTTGGCATCCATTCCGGGGCGGAGAGGCTCGGCTGCGCAGTCGTTCCGAGCGGTACCGGGAGCACGCACAAGCAGATCGAGATGATCCGGGACTACGGTGTTAAAGCTATGCACTGTACGCCCTCCTACGCTTTGTACATCGCCGAGACCTGCAAGACGATGGGTATCGAACCAGGCACACTTCCGCTGCGTATCGGGCTGTTCGGCGCCGAGCCGTGGTCTGCTAACACCCGCAGAGAGCTGGAGAAGGCCTTCGGTATCAAAGCGTACGATTCTTACGGCCTCTCCGAGATGATGGGCCCTGGCGTGGCTTTCGAGTGTAAAGAGCAGAACGGCCTGCACATCTGGGAAGATGCGTTTATCGTTGAGATCCTGGACCAGAACGGCGAACAGTGCGCTCCTGGCGAAAAGGGCGAACTAGTCCTGACTACACTCTGCAAAGAAGCGTTGCCTCTAATCCGCTACAGGACCGGGGACATCACCATGGTGATGGACGACGAGTGCTCGTGCGGACGCACGTCAGTAAAGATCTCCAAGTTCTTCGGCCGGGTGGACGACATGCTGATCATCCGGGGTCTGAACGTTTTCCCCAGCCAGATCGAGCATGTACTGATGGATATGCCCGAGGTAGGCGAGTATTTCCAGGTCGTCCTCGAGCGGGTCAACCACATGGATGAGATGACCGTCAAAGTCGAGATGAGCGACAAGGCCTTTTCCGGCGACCTGGGGGACCTGCAGAAGGTCACTAATTCAGTGACCAAGAAGCTGAAAGAAGCTCTCAACCTGCGTACCAGGGTCGTGCTCGTGGACCGTGGCACCCTTCCCCGTGTCGAAGGCAAAAGCAAGAAAGTCGTGGACCTTCGATCCAGTATTTAGGCATACGATCGTCAGGTATGCGGTCAAAGCCGCTACATGTATATAAGTATAGAGCAATCCGTGTAATATAGAGAGGTATTATAATGGCAGCAATGCTGGATTTCTGGAACTCCCGGATGGAGAGGGCACCCCTCGAAGAGCTGCAGGAAATACAGCTCCGGAAGTTAAAATCGCTTGTTGATAACGTATACAGGAACTCGGCCTTTTACCGGCAGAGGTTCGACGAAGCGGGCGTGAAGCCGGAGATGATCAAGAGCCTGGATGATATTACTAAGTTACCCTTTACTTATAAGAAGGACCTGCGGGACAACTATCCCACCAAGATGTTCTCCGCGCCCTTAAATCAGGTAGTGCGCTATCACGTCTCTTCCGGCACAACCGGCAAGCCCACAGTGGTCGGCTACACCCAGGGTGACATCGACTGCTGGGCCACTTCCCTGGCCCGTGCGTTTACCTCGTGCGGACTGGGCCATGGAGACACGATGATCGTGAGCTACGGGTATGGCTTGTTCACGGGCGGCCTGGGAGCCCATTACGGCGCAGAAGAGGTCGGCGCCAGTGTCATTCCCATGGGCGTCGGAAATACCGAGCGCCAGATTGAGCTGATGCAGGACCTGCATGCAACTGCAATTGCCTGTACGCCATCGTATCTGCTACACATGAACGAGGTAGCAAAGAAGATGGGCATTAGCATTAAAGATGATACAGACCTTAAAATGGGCTTTTTCGGCGCCGAGCCATGGTCCATAGAAACGCGCAAACGCATTGAGGACGGCCTGGGCATCAAAGCCTATGATATCTATGGTACGTCCGAGATGTCGGGTCCGCTGTTCACCGAGTGCAGGGCACAAAATGGCATCCATGTCTGGGCAGATCACTTCCTGCTGGAAGTCATCGACAAAAATGGCGACCCGGTGCCTGAAGGTAAAAAGGGCGAGCTGGTTATCACCACGCTATCAAAAGAGGCGCTGCCTCTCATTCGCTACCGGGTGGGTGACATCACCATCCTGAACAACGAGGAGTGCGAGTGCGGCCGGACCCACCCGAGGATCATGCGGATCATGGGTAGGACCGACGATATGCTGATCATCAGGGGCATCAACGTATTCCCCAGCCAGATCGAGTCAGTTCTCATGACGATTCCCGAAGTCGGCGAGCACTTCCAGATCATAGCGGACCGTAAAGGGGAACTGGACGATCTGACTGTCAGGGTAGAAGTGACCAGGGCGGGGTTCAGTGACAAGATCTCAGACCTCATGAAGCTGGAGCAGAAGATCGCCTACGAGCTGCAAAAGGTGCTTCAGATATCTACCCACATTGAACTGGTCGAGACTGGCACGCTGCCACGGTCCATGGGCAAGTCCCAGAAGGTCATCGATAAAAGAAAGATATAATTATTTGCAAGTCGGAGTATCTATTATGAAGGGGACGATCAAGCAGATATCTCTCTTCGCGGAGAACAAGCCGGGCAGGCTGGCGAAGATCGCCGATACGCTCAGCAAAGCGGACATCAATATCCGAGCATTTACCATCGCAGAGGCAGGCGACTTCGGTGTCATCAGGATGGTCGTCGACGACCCTGACAAGGCTTATAAAAACCTTCAAGGGCAGGGCTTCGCCGTATCCGAGACCGATGTCATCGCCGTGGAGATGAGAGACATTCCCGGCGGTCTATCTGAGATCGCCAGCTCTCTCGGCACCGGAGGCGTCAACATTGACTATGCATACGCCTTTGTCACCAGGTCTGATCTGGCATTGCTAATCCTCAGGGTGGACGATATACCTGCGGCTCAGCGTGTGCTCAAGGCAGCAAAGGTAAGGCTCGTGTCTGACGAAGAGATCAGCAAAATATAACACTAAATAAAAACGTCTTTCTCTTTTTAAGTTTCCTTTAAAGAATACCTTCTTGACAGCTTACACTAAGTTTCCGCGTACCATCATTCATCAACAGCCGAAGCGTACCATATTTAACAATATCATCAAGGCATGGAGTCTCAATGGTAAAAGCAGATATATATGCCATCTGCCCAGATTCTATCGCAACGGCAAAAATCCCTGTGTCCCCATATCTCTTCCATAAGAACTGCCCATCGTCGGCGCTCTCCGGAAATCCTTCACACAGGATCATAATGCCAGGCTCTCCGTCCACAAAGGTTGCCCTGACGCCGTTACTTATGAGCGCAACATCGTCCATCATGCACGCCTCGACATATGTGACGAGGTACCTGTAGAAGATATCCCGCTCAACCTGCACGAGCTCTGCCATCCCCGGATTACCGGTCGTGTGAAACTGTCGCAGCAGGCCATACTTTTTACCCGTTAGCAAATATAGCGGGAGATCGGTCAGCCGGTGCTCGGCCAGCAGGACTAAAAACTCAACTCTTTGTGCATCAATCTCTTTATGGAACGTGAAGTACTGCCTGTCGGTATCCTCTTTGATGCGGAACCGGATCGTCTCTTCCAGGTTGGGGGCCAGCACCCCGCCCGCCGGTAGATCCCATACTGCACATTGCGATAATCCTTTACCCTTGACGGCAGTGTCTTTCAGGCACACTTTCAGCCGATCCGTAGTGATGAACCCGTCCGGGTCCGGAAAAATGCTGCACACTGCCGGCTTAAAGCCATGGACGATGCACCGTTTATCCTTTAAAAACGGGCATTCTCCGGCCTCGCCTGACAGGAACAGGCCCCTCCGGCCGTCATGTGTCGTGACCGTACCATATTCGCCAAGAGCCTCGTCTATCGTAATGCCCAGGCCACAGGCAATCGCCGACAGGTCACTGGAAGTTATCGGGTATAGCCCATGCTTGCGGCAGCAGTCGCCGCACTGCTTGCAGGTGAACTCGATGTTTAGAGACGATGCCATGACACCCCGGGATATGACCCTCGGGCGATATAAACTTTGCCTGCATTGGGGGCAGGAGCTATCGCCATGAGACCCGTCTTCCTTTTTATGTCGAGTAAGCATAAGCCGAAGGCTCAACTGTATATACTTTTTATCTCTATCCGCAAAGCGGACTTCCGGTATTTCTATTGCTTGCACTTATCTGCTCTCACGTTCAACTTTTAGCCAACAACGTATTGAGATGAGGGTGGTAATGTGAGAAAAGCAATAGTCATCACTATGTCACTTTTGATGATCGGGATGATGGTGGCATCGACATGCGCCTTCTCAATCCCGTCAGGGCTGTCGGCTTTAGGCTTATCGGGTCTGAGTACGCCTACCATGTCTTCAAATCTAGGATCAGCCAGTCTGCCGGCGAATGACCTATCGGTGTCGACTCCGCAGACAGCCTTCGGCAACAGTGACTGGGCTTTAAACGGCATGAGCTTTTTCCAGCCTTCCAGCGCGAAGGACGTGGTCAGCAATAGCGGAACTGGAATACCGTCATCCGATGTAATTCCCATCATGGAGCTGATGTCTCAGCTTCCGTCGTCGGAGCAGATGCAACAGGCTGCTAACCCGACACCAACGCCCACGCCGGTGAACACGTTCACCAGTGTATCCGGGGAGGTACCGGCAGACCAGTTCGTGTTTATTGAGGTTTCCAAGAATACCGTGTATACAGACGCCTCAAGTGGCTTCAAAGTACCTACGGTGACTATGAACTACCAGTTTGACGAGGCAAATAAGAAACTGACCCTCAAGAACCGAAATGGTACCGATTACAACGGTGCAAAAGTTATCGTTGGCTACACCCGGCAGAACGACGTAGACGGCTCATACCTGTTCGACTACAACATCGGCAGCATCCCCTATGACGACATACCAATCGTCTTCACAGGTGCAGACGGCAGGGTATCAATCGTGATCAACGGGACGCAAAAAGACCTGATGCCTGGCGAGAAAGTAGAGTCCACAACGAAGGACTCTAACACGATGACTTCGATCACGGTGTCGAATTACGGGCTACTCCCGAAGGCCAACATCCAGGTTAAAGAGAAGTTATAAGTGACGGGGCCATAAAATTAAAATGGCCCTTTCTATTTTCCACCTAATACTTTCGCTCATCGACGAGCCGACGGGTCTTCTTTTCCTGCCTGGGTAATGTCCCGACCGGCACGAACTCCAGCTCTGGCTTTAAGCCCATCAGGACTGATGTCAGTTCTCTGGTAATCTGCACGGCCATCTCTTTCGTGGGCTTGTTAGTCTCTACTTTAACGAGCAGCGAGTCCATGGAGCCGGTATCGTTACGCCTGGCGTAAGCATACCATTCGTTGTTGATGTCCGGGTGTTTCAGGAGGACTGCCTCGATCTGCCCCGGGAACACATTGACTCCGCGGACGATGACCATGTCGTCGGTCCGGCCGTGAACTCTGTCGATGAGCCTGTGAGTCATGCCGCAGGAACATTCTCCGATTAGCTTACTGAGGTCACGGGTTCGGTACCTGATGAGCGGCATACCTTCTTTGGTTAGGGGCGTCAACACGATCTCGCCTCGCTCGCCTTCATCGCATGGCTCGCCTCGCTTATCCAGAACTTCCAGGATAAAGTGGTCTTCCCAGATGTGGATGCCCTGGTGCTCTTTACAGTCTATTCCTACTCCGGGGCCGCACATTTCGGATAATCCGTAAATATCGTAAGCATCGAAGCCGAAAGAGCCCTCGATTGTTTTCCGCATCGCATCCGACCAGTGTTCGGCACCGAAGACGCCTATTTTCAAGCCGAGATCTTTAGGGTCCATGTCGAGCTCGTGGCAGACCTCTGCGATACGCATCGAATAGGTCACAGTGCCGCCGAGCACGGTTGTCCCGAAGTCTTTTATCATCTCGATCTGCTTGCGGGTATCACCAGGGCCGATAGGTATCACCATGCAGCCGAGCTCTTCACCGCCGTAGTGGAAGCCCAGGCCTCCGGTGAATAACCCATAGCCGGGGGTCACCTGCATGACGTCGTCGTTGGTAACGCCGGCGACTTTCAGGCACCGGGCGAACATATTTGCCCACGTGCAAATGTCGTTCTTAGTGTAGAATACGGCAGTGGGTTTGCCAGTCGTGCCCGACGAGGCGTGCATTCTGACGAGTTCGTTCCGGGGTGTGGAAATGAGGCCGTAAGGGTAGTTATCGCGTATGTCTGACTTATCCGTCAGAGGGAGCTTGTTTACATCTTCAATGCCTCTGATATCTGACGGTTTTAGGCCAAGCTCGTCGAACTTGCGCCTGTAAAAAGCGTTGTTGTCGTAAACCCGCTTGACTACTGCCCGCAGCCTTTTTGACTGCAGCTCTTCCAGATCCTTTCGGGCCATACGGAGTTCATCCGATCGGACCATGGTACAGTGATCAGGAACCTTTGATTGATACGCGCTCACGACAGGCCTCCAATGTATATGAATGTACAATGATGTATAATGTGTATCTATTAATACCTTTTTCTGATAATGTCTCAGGAAGGATAAAAAGATTGTTATCAGGGCGCCTGGCCCATAGCCCCGGGTTCATAACGGACAACTCCGGGGAAAAGGAGATACAAGATATGGGATCGGGATAAAAGTCAAATGTTTAACTTTTATCCTTAAACTTCGCCAGCAGACGCCCATAAAATGCTTTTTGCTCGCCGTCCGACGTCCTGGTCAGCCGCTCGACGATAAGCTCAGGCGTACTCTTCGCCAGATAATTATACCTTGGGGTCCTGTCAACGATTAGATTCAGGTTTTGGTCAAGGCCTTTGGCCTCTATACCATCTACACGTATCTCACACTGAGTATTTTTCAGGATCTGTTCCGCGAGGTGGCTCACGAAGACGGCAATGCTGCCATCGCTGTCATGTAACGTTTCGAGGATGCCGGCGATGATCTTTGCAGAAGCTCCGGGTTCTGTGATTGATTCTAACTCATCGACCAGGACGACTTTGTTACTATCATTGATGATCCGGGCAAAGTCTTTGATGGTAGTCTCGAAGGCGCCTGCCGTCAGGGTACCCTTGGACTTGCTAAAGTACAGTAGCTGGTCGGTCATCCCGATTTCTGCCGCCTCCGCTGGCACAGGGAAACCCATGTGGGATAGCACGATGATCTGAGCGATCATATCCAGCATCGTGGTCTTACCACCTGAATTCACACCGCTCAGGAGTACTATGCGCTCGCCTTTTGTCTCGGGGACTTTAACGCCCACGCTGTATGTGACGGGCTCTACCTTCTGGTTGCCCAGGAAGATATTGCGGCCGCCGGTAATGCCCATGCCAGTCTTCTTGGTCAGCTTTGGCATTTTCAGGCTGTAGTCAGCAGAAAACAGACCAATGGCGTAGTACGTATCAAACTCGAGCACATCCCGGATCATGTCTTTGCAGACTGTCTCATACTTTACCAGGCGCTTGGCACTGCCCCGCTTCAGGTCAAGGCTGCGCTTGATCAGCTGGCGGTTAATCGCATTCCTGAAGCCTTCGGTGCCTCTGTAGTTGATCTCTATGGGATATACGATCTCGTCCTTGAAGACTAGATCGATGTGTTGCATTTCAAATGGCTTAAGTGAGAGTTCGTTTTTCAAAGTTTCTTTAGATGTGGCAATGACTTCACTGTAATTCTTAGCGATTTCCTTCTCGAGCATGCTCTTCAGGGTGTCGGTGTTCGTGCCGAACATGTTGAGTAACTGAGAGCCTTTGAGGGTGACCGTGTTCTTTTCCATTCGCTCGCTGAGATCTGAGTTCGCCCGTTTCAGCGTCGACTGGAGCACTTCGTTAAACCGCTTCAGGATATCCTTCAGCCGGTCCAGCTCAGCATCCACGCCCAGGGCCAGCTCGCCGTCGGGGCTGATGTTTGTCAGTTCGCTGGAAAGCTCAGCTATCTTTGTGTCGTCCAGGTAGGGGCACAGGGGGAAATCCGATTTGCCTCTGATGATCATCACTGATTCAAGCGCAGCTTCGATAGGCTCTTTGTTCACGGCAAAATAGCCGATTGTGATTTCGGGTACCAGCCACCACAGGTCGCCAGGGTTATCAACGAACTCAAGGCTGAGGTCTTCCGGGTAATCCGCCCCTACCAGCTTATTTCCGACAACGAGAACCTGCGCGTATCCTCTCGCAAGATCGACGAGCTCTCCCGGATTGGACACCTGGTATACTTCCATGTACTGGTCTATCTGCTGGCCCAGGATCTTTTCGTAATCTTTCTTACTATCGACAAAGACCGCCCGGTCCCGCGATTTCTGGATATTCGCCGGCCTCTTCAGGTATCTGATCTTTTTCAGCGACAGATCCAGGGCCGCCTCTTTCGAGAGCTTATTCGCAAGGGTGACATAGTCCTTCAGCAGGCTCTGAGTGGCTTTGATCTTATCTGCTTTTGCCGATGGGAATGGTATGTAAGTACTGATTCGGGAACGTGAATACTGGGTGTGAGAATAAGACCGGATCAGGCCGATGACCTTCTCATAGACGTTCATGGCTTCCGGGGTCTGCAGGAAATCGTCGATCGACACGCCATCCTGGTGGGCGATGATCTGGTGGATGATCGAGATGGCATACTTTTCGCTTATGCCGGGCACTTCCGAGAGGCTGGCCACGTCACGCTTGTTTAAGACTTCAAGCGCAAGCTCTTCCGATCCGAAGTGATCGACCAGCTTTGCCGCTATTTTTTCCCCGATTCCGGGGTACCCTGTCAGTTCGCTCACGTGCGTATAATGACTCAGCAGTATATTAACCGTTGAGCAAGCATGTTGAAAGTATTCGAGAAATAGTTATTGTTAAAAAATTAAAAAATATCCAGTAATGACGTCCCTCAGGACGTTTTAGGTCTCATGTATGGCTGGTCTGGGTATAGTAGACTTCCTCGTAGGGCTGAACTACTACAAAACCGCTGCCACGGAAGACCATCTGGAAGGTTTCGCCGGTGCCTCTGCCCATGATCGACCTGAACGTGATGTTCGCCGTGAGTTCGGGGGACAGGTTCTGGGACCATGCTACGGTTGCGTTTGGATCTGTCGTTACCGGCTGATCAGGTGTGACCACGAGCGTGAGGGGTTCGCCTTCCGTCGTAATGGCGATCATGCCTGTGCCTTCCAGCTTCATGTTGAACAAGCCGCCGGCTGCCATTGTGGACATGCGTCTCATCATGGTGATGTCCCACTTGATGCCTGTCTCGAAAGCCAGCACATCGTTGCCGTTGACGTAGATTGCCTCGTTCTGGAGGTTGATAATCGAGATGCGCTTACCCTCGTCTGCTATGTATAGCTTGCCGACACCTGCTGCTTTCATCAGGTGAGTGCCTTCTCCGGTAAGAGCCTTTTTAAGGAACTTGTCAAAGCCGTGCTCTAACATTCCCTCACGCTCAAACTTGATGTTGCCCTTGTAGGCAATCATGGACCCGACCTTCACCCATACCAGGCCGTTCAGGTTGATCTCCAGCATCCGGGGATTTTCCAGCTCGAAAAGGCCTTCGCCTTTATCCTTCTGAGCGGTTTCCTGCAGGAACTGGTCTAACGAATATCTGGACATAATTCAATCACCGTTGTTAGTACCTATGATTAAGGTATGATCTATAATCACCTGGTCCGATATAAGATATTCTACGGTGGCAGGCTCATCCGTTTGATTCAGCATTTGATAAATTATATATCTACTCTCTCCAAACCTATATGGGATTACGATGACTGAAAAGAGACACTTTACCCCGGAACAGGCAAAGAAGATCGGCGAACAGATTGGCATCAAGTGGGACCGGTTCGACGTCGAGCAACTTCGGCGGGGGATGGATGTGGAGCTTGAGCACGGACAACGTGACCCGAGGACTAACGTGACCAACGACGATCCGCTGGTGACTGGCAAGATCGCATGGGCCCACTTGAACGAGTTTCCTGACTACTATGAACGACTGGAGAAACTTGAAGATGAAGCAGAGGAGTACTGGGCGAAAAAAGGGAAATAAAAAGCTGAACGCATAGACTAAATTGCTCATTGATGCGTACAAAAAATAAACCCGGAAGCTTCACAAAACGGGATAATCGTTTACATCTTTTTCAATGTAAACCTCGAACTGGCAGGACCCGTAATCACGTCCTGGGTGAAGCTTCTCTTGTTGTATTATACCGTATAACTTGTTCTGGTTTCTATCAGGGGTGCAGCGTCCGTGACTCCGTAGCCGTTGGTGTAGGTGGTGTCTCCGATGCCGTTGCCATTGGCGTCTTTTCCAGTATAGTCACTGTACTTGTTGCCGAGTTTGCCTGAGTACGATTTGCCTTTGTACTTGTAGCTGACCGTGTCACTCGTCCAGGTGTTAGCTGCATTTATCTGGCCGGCGGAGTAAGTATTCCCGGTGATGTCGTTCAGGTATACTTTGTTGCCATTGCTGCTATCCAGCCTTATCCCGTAGGTATTGCCATGGGCATAGTTTCCAGTAATCAGATCACCAGATACACCGTAGGCGAACAGTCCGTATGCAGAACCGGAGAGGTCGTTGTTTTTGATCACGTTGTTGGTGGAGTATGTATATATGCACGCTAACTTACCACCTGCGATGGTGTTACCTTCCAGAGTGTTGCCGCTACTCTTTGTACAGATACCCGTGGCGCCGCCTGTGATCTTGTTGTTGATGATGGTACCGGTACCCCCGGTTACGAGTATACTGTTATATCCCTGGTCTACGTTCTGGATTGTGAAGCCTTGCAGGCTGGCGCCTGCCGCAGTAACGGAAACACCAGCGCTCTTGAAGCCAGTACAGTCCAGGACTGGTGTGGCTCCGGTGGCGGGTTTTATTGTGAGTTTTTTGTTGATTGTGATTGCTTCTTTGTAGGTGCCGGTGCTGACGAGGATGGTGTTTCCGGCGGTTGCGGCGTTTATTGCGGCCTGGATGGTCTTGTAGTTACCAGTCGGGCCTACCGTGATTGTACCGGGAATCGGGGTTACTGTCGGCGTGGCTGTTGGTGTGGCCGTTGGTGTAGCTGTTGGTGTTGGCGTGGCTGTTGGTGTGGCTGTTGGTTTTGGTGTCGAAGTCGGCGTAGGTGTTAAGGTAACTGTCGGCGTGACTGTAGCTGCTACTATCGTGTAGCTGGTGTGTGTTTCTATCAGGGGTGCAGTGTCTGTGATTCCTTGGCTGTTGGTGTAGGTGGTGTCACCGATGCCGTTGCCGTTGGCGTCTACTCCTTTATAGTCACTGTATCTGTTGCCCAGTTTACCTGCATAGGTCTTGGTTTTGTACAGGTAGCTGACAGTGTCGGTGGTCCAGGTGTTAGCTGTACTGGTCTGTCCTGCGGATATGATATTGCCAGTGATGTCGTTCAGGAACACTTTGTTGTTATTACTGTTGTCTAGCTTAATACCCTGGGTATTTCCGTGCACATTGTTACCTGTTATCGTACTGCCTGTGGCGCCATAGGTGATTATGCCGTACAGGGCTATCGACAGGTCATTGTTTTTGATCAGGTTATTGGTGGAGTAGGCGTATATGCCAGCTACCTTATTTTTAGATATGGTGTTGCCTTCGATGATGTTACTGCTGGTTTTCACGCATATGCCTGCGTAGCCGCCGGTGATCTTGTTATTAGCGACCGTACAACCGTCAGCGTTCACTAGTATGCTATTAAACCCGGATTCCACATTTTGGATGGTAAAGCCTTCCAGGCGGGTACCTGCTGCGTTGATGGAGACTCCTGTGCTTTTGATGCCAGTGCCATCGATGACTGGAGTGGCCCCGGTGGCTGGTTTTATTGTGAGTTTTTTGTTGATTGTGATTGCTTCTTTGTAGGTGCCGGTGCTGACGAGGATGGTGTTTCCGGCGGTTGCGGCGTTTATTGCGGCCTGGATGGTCTTGTAGTTACCAGTCGGGCCTACCGTGATTGTACCGGGAATCGGGGTTACTGTTGGTGTTACTGTTGGTGTGGGTGTTATTGTTGGTGTTACTGTTGGTGTTACTGTTGGTGTTGGTGTTACTGTTGGTGTTACTGTCGGTGTTGGTGTGGGTGTTACTGTTGGTGTTACTGTCGGTGTTGGTGTGGGTGTAACTGTTGGTGTGGGTGTGATTGTAGGTGTCGGAGTTATTGTAGGTGTGCCTATCGTGTAACTGGTGTGTGTTTCTATCAGGGGTGCGGGGTCTGTGGTTCCGTAGCTGTTGGTGTAGGTGGTGTCTCCGATGCCGTTGCCGTTGGCGTCTTTTCCGGTATAGTCACTGTACTTGTTGCCCAGTTTACCCGCATAGGTCTTGCCTTTGTACTGATAGTTGACTGTGTCGCTTGTCCAAACGTTAGTTGTGATTGTCTGTCCGGCGGAGTATGTATTGCCGATAATGTCGTTCATGTACACTTTATTGTTTTTACAGATGTCCAGTTGTATCCCGTAGGTGTTACCATGGGCATAGTTGCCGGTGATGATCGCACCCGTGGCCGCGTATGCTCGTATACCATATACGGATGCGGAGAGATCATTGTTTTTAATCACGTTGTCGGTAGAGTAGACGTATATGCCAGCTACCTTATTTTTAGATATGGTGTTGCTATCGATGACGTTGCTGCCTGCTTTCACGCATATGCCTGCGTAGCCGCCGGTGATCTTGTTATTGGCGACCGTACAACCGTCAGCGTTCACTAGTATGCTATTATACCCAGGTTCTACGTTTTGGATGGTAAAGCCTTCCAGGCGGGTGCCTGCTGCGTTGATGGAGACTCCGGCCCCTATCAGGCCGGTGCCATCGATGATTGGTGTGGCTCCGGTGGCGGGTTTTATTGTGAGTTTTTTGTTGATTGTGATTGCTTCTTTGTAGGTGCCGGTGCTGACGAGGATGGTGTTTCCGGCGGTTGCGGCGTTGATTGCGGCCTGGATGGTCTTGTAGTTACCAGTCGGACCCACAGTGATTGTACCGGGAATCGGGGTTGCTGTTGGTGTTACTGTTGGTGTGGGTGTTGGTGTTACTGTTGGTGTTGGTGTTACTGTTGGTGTTGGTGTTACTGTTGGTGTTGGTGTTACTGTTG
>CAZJRS010000008.1:50534-65825 GCA_964548585.1 uncultured Methanocella sp.
TGTTGGTGTTGGTGTGGGTGTTGGTGTTGCGGTGCCCTGTATCAGGTAGTTTTTATAAGACTTCATAAGGGGGTATGGGTCTGAGAGGTAGGAATGATTGTATGCCGTATCGCCGACGCCGTCATTATTGGTATCTTTTCCTGTGTATCCTGCAGCCCAGTAATTGCCCAGTTTGTTGATGTATGTCCCGCCGTTATACTTGTAAACATACGTACTGTCGCTGTAAAACTGGTTGCTTTTTGCAACATAGTCCCCATCGGTAAAGTCATTCAGGTATATCTTATTACTATTGGCATTGCCGTTCGACTCGATCCTGATGCCATATGTATTGCCATGTGTGTAACTGTTTGTGATTACGTTACTCGTAGAATTATCCATTCGTATTCCATATGTGTTGCCATATGCTTCGTTGTTTTTTATGGTGTTGCCGAAATTGTTGACGAGGTATATGCCTTCTCGTCCGTTGTACGCCGTGTTACCCTCCAGGGTGATGTGGTATGTGGGGTACGTGTTTCCCATCACGAGGATGTTATTGATGCCCCCGCTCACGATATTATTCTTAACGATGGAGTCATGAGTTCCGAAATCGATCCTGATGTTAGCTCCCGAATCTTTGACTATATTATTTATCACCTGGATATTACTGGAGAAATAGACTTTGAGGCCGTAGTAATGGGATTCGATGGTATTTCCATCGATGATCACATTATCACAATACCGCTGTCCATAGCCGTCTACATCGGTATTGCCGTTGTGGTTATAGCCTGAGTATGCCATGAAGTTATTTCGGATGATACAATTGGTCAGGTATTCATTATAAAACTCAATTTCTTTGCTACCTTTTATGTAGTTGTCACTCGCGACCGTGCCGTCAGAATAATAAATTTCTATGCCAAAACCGTTGTTCAGAACCGTGTTTCCCTGAACTATGTCCCTGTTGCTATTCACTATGTGAATGCCGTCATGATCGGCATTTTCTACGGTATTCCCGCGAATGATGTTATCATTTCCACCCGTTACGTATATGCCTTGCTCGCCTCCCGAGACCTTGTTATTTGCAATGGTAACGCCGCTAGCTGTGACATATATGCCGTTATAGATGTAGCTCACATTACTAATCGTGAATCCTTCCAGTGTGACACCGTCTGCCGTGATGATAAATACCGAGCTGACACCATTGTTTTCCAGAATCGGCGTGGCGCCGCTGGCGGCTTTCACCGTGACTCTTTTATTGATCGTGACAGTTTCTTTATAATTACCGGAGTTGACCAGGATCGTATCTCCGGGATTTGCCGCTTTGACCGCAGCCTGAATTGACGTGAAGTTTTCAGTGGGGCCGACTATAATCGTACGTTCAGCGCTTAACGCGGCCATTAGTTTAGTATTCCTTGTGGGAATTGGTGTCGGAGTATCATTAGTCTCCGAAGTAGAATTCGTTGACCTATCAGATGCGATAACTGTTGGCATTGCCGATGCTATGGGTGTAGGGGTTAATGTGACTGTTTTATTCAATTGTACTGGGGGTGTTATGTTAGCGTTTAATATCGAACTGATCGTGGGCGATACATTTGTTTTTTTCGAGGGTTGGTCTGTTGGTGCTGGTGAATATGATGGTAAGGGAGTTATCGTGCAGGAATTGGTGGGGGTTGCAGTCAGTGATGATGGGGTGGGGGATGAAGTCATCGTAGCATCTGCTTCTGAAGCAACAGTGATTATCGTGAAGTTAGAAGTTAACAACAATGCAGTTATCAAGATTGCGATAGTACGCTTAAACATAGAAACTTTTTCCATCGGTTGTCTATCTCCTGAACAACTACATATTACTATTATATTGATATTTATAATTTGGCTATTTATATTATTGTTTAATCGGCAAATGGTTCTAGCATAACATGTATGAAAAGCAGTTTTTTATTAGACTTATAACTTGATGCGGGGACTTTTTTCCTCAATAATCTCATCAAGTATTATTGCAGCCGCGGCCTTGTCTAGCGGAGCATTCTTGTTGCCGCACTTTGGAGAATATATGCAGGACGGGCATCCTATTTCGCATTCGCAGTCTTTGATCATTTCTCTTGTGGCGGTGGCCAGTTCCGGGAAGATCTCGTAGCATTTTTCTGCGATGCCAATGCCTCCCTCATACCCGTCATAGATAAAGATGGTAGGTACTCCCGTATCCGGGTGTAACGGTGTGGACAGGCCGCCCAGGTCCCACCGATCACATAAGGCATATACGGGAGCCATGGCGATCATACCATGCTCCACCGCATGAATGCCCCCGTTAAAATCGTGTCCCTTTTCCAGCAGCTTTTCCTGGAATTCCGGCGACAGCGTGAACCATACCGCCACCGATTCGAAGATCTGTGGTGGTAGATCAAGCGGGAAATAGCCTACCAGTTTTTCATAACGCCTTACGGCGTACTCGTAATACTGCTCGGTGACCGTGACGTCTCCCAGGTGAACACTGATGCCGTTAACGGTCTTGCAGGTCCGCTCCGCTTTGATACTTACATCCGAGAGCTTTAACGCCTCCGTGTAATAATCCACGCTTTGCCGTTTTGCCTTTGCAATCCCCAGGCCGAGATCGAGGTTCTCGATCAGGTATGTTTCACCCTGGTGTAACAAGACTGCGCCGGTATGGGCTTCAGAACAGGCTCTGGCTACTTCCAGCGTCTCGATCACCCGGCCATCGCAAAGCACGTTGACCGCCCGGCTGGAAATATTGTTGAGGCTTACGATCTCGGACGGATTTTTAGCCCCGCCATATACGTACCCTCGGGGGGTATTGCGAAGCAGCCCCGAGGCGGCCATCGCTTCCACGATGCCTGAAACATCGCCAAAATACAGGGAATCGTTGGCAGTCAGCGGCATTTCTGCTGAAGCGCACATGAGATGGCCCATGAGGATGTAGGGATTATGAAGGTCAATGATCGCTTCTTCACTCCTCGCGCTAAAAAACCTCTCCGGGTGCTTCATGTAGAACTGGTCTATCGGGTCGTCAAACGCCACCAGTGTCACAATCGAATCTTCCCGGCCACGCCCGGCTCTGCCAGCCTGTTGCCAGGTGGATATGCGAGTACCGGGATATCCGGATATAATGACTGAATCAAGCGAGCCTATGTCTATTCCCACTTCCAGGGCATTCGTTGACGTGACCGCCTTAAGACGCCCGTTTTTCAGGTCATCCTCGATCCGGCGGCGGTCCTCGGGAAGGTAGCCGGCTCTATAGGGGGCAATTGCACTCCGGTACATGGCATCATTCCGGTCTCTCGCCCAGAGTGCAATCAGCTCTGCCATACGCCTTGACCTGGCAAAACAGAGCGTCTGCAGTCCGTGATCAAGCTGTTTGACCATAAGGCCGGCAGTCTCTTGATGCGTCGAAGCCCGCTGGTTACTGATGACCGGCGGATTCCAGAACAGGAAGCGTTTCTTACCCCTGCCCGAGCCGTCTTTCGAGACTACCGTGAAGTCCTTGCCCGTAAGCTTTTTTGTATGCTCCTCTGGATTGGAGATCGTCGCAGATGACAGGATAAACTGCGGATCCGACCCATATCTTTTCAGGATGCGAAGCAGCCTCCGCAGCAGCATTGCCACGCTGGAACCGAACACACCCCTGTACATGTGCGCTTCGTCTATGATGATGTACTTCAACCCCGAGAAAAACCTGCGCCAGCGGTCGTTCCATACGAGGTACCTGTGTATGGCATAGGGATTGCTCACGATGATCCGGGATCTGTCCCGTATGGCGGTCCTCGCCGACTGCGGGGTGTCGCCGTCATAAACTGCGGGCTGGGCTTTGGTTTCCAAGGCCTCATCCATGCGTCGAAGCGTCTTCAGCTGGTCATTCGACAACGCTTTCATGGGGTACAGGTATAGCGCCGTCGCATTTTTATCCTCCAGCAGCTTCTGAAAGACCGGCACGTTGAACGCCAGCGTCTTGCCAGACGCCGTAGGCGTACTTACGATCACGTTTTTCCCGTCCAGCGCCAGGTCGATAGCCCGTGCCTGGTGCGTATATAACCTGATCTTTTCGCTGTCGAGCCAGGCGCGCAGCTTCTCGTGTAATATGTGGTTCACGTCATCATACTGAGGCTCCCTGGCGTCGATGACCTCGTCATGAGCAATCTGCCCTTCGTAGTCGTCAGAAGACTTGATCTCCCGGATGAACTCATCAACGGCGGACACTGATACACTCCTCTTCGCACAAATGCGTGAAAACCTTGGCCAGCGTGATCATATCCAGCCTGTTATGCTCCACAATGGGTACAAGCGGCCCTGGGTTGCCGTTTTTCAGGTACGATTCATAGAATTCAGGCACCATCGCCCCGGGCACGTCGTCCATACGAGCGTTGCCAGTCAAATGCTGTTCGATGGTGATCAGGCGGGCGTCAGGTAACCTGTCCCGGAACGCCCTTCGGGCAAAGTGCAGCATGTCAAAATGAATGTTCTCGACTTCTCCCTGCATATCGTAGAACCAGCGCCGCTGATTGACATAAGGCACGTCGAATGCTCTGCCATTATAGGACATGATCGGCCTCTCGGTGATGCAAGAGCTGAACGCCTCGATCGCCGCCACTTCTTCTTCGATGCTGCGAGCCAGAAACTGGACGGTGTGAATATGATCATCCTGCACATAACCTGCCCCGAAAAGGATAATGGGCCGGGAGAACAAGCCCAGGGTTTCAATGTCGATCACCATGAGCCGCTCGATATCCGTATAAGCCGTAACGTACAGGTTCAACGGGTGGGACTTCGGCAGCCATCGCCAGATTTCCTGCTGGATGGATGCAGGGTCTCCGGCATCTAACAGATCGACAAACAGCCGGGCTTTTTTCCCCCATCGAGGATGGATGATCAAGTCTTCGATGGTCCCGTACCCTTCCGCCTTAAGCTTCGCTTCTTTCTCCGGACCTATGCCATGAAGCAGCCTCAGGTGGGACAACAGCGACATCCGCGCATGATCCCCATCAATACAGGGTTGGCGGTACTCTGTCGAAGCGCTGATCTCATAGCACTCTCCAAACGCATTCGACACGACCTTGCCGGGTATTGCCTCCTCTAGCGGGATTCCGTTATAGCGCTCTTGAAACTTTTTCTTGACTTCCAGCCCTCGCTCAAAGTCGTCATCGTACAGCCACGACGGCATGAAACCGTTATCCGGTATATCGTCAGCTTCGGCTATGACATCATACTCTTTCCGGGCATCTTCCCTGGATTTCAGCCGGCTGGCGATGTCGGTGAGCCTGTCGTGCGTATGCGGTACCTCATTAGACTAAATACCATCCTGGGTTATAACTTTTCTAGTTAGCGCACTGAAAATAATCCGAATCGGACAGCTTTATATATGAAAATCGGAAACGCTCGAAAGCTTTATATCTCTTATTGCATTAGTATAGTTCGCAAAGTGCGCTGGGCCCGTGGTCTAGTCGGTTATGACGTCGCCTTGACATGGCGGAGATCACGAGTTCGAATCTCGTCGGGCCCACTCATCTTTTTTATTTTATTATTTATGCTGTGTTCAGTATTTTCGTTGGTGTTTATGCGGTTATCTTTTAAACGCAAAGGCGCAAAGATGCTGTGTTGAATATGTGGTGGAAAACAGGTTGTCTCTGTGCATGTGAAAGAAAAACGATCGCTGCGCTGTGCCAGAACGCGGATTGCGCAGATACCGCGGATGACACAGATTCTTTAATGGAAAAATGACTCGATGATATCCGATTGTAGGAGTTATCCGCGCAATCTGTGCAATCCGCGTTCTGGCACAGCGCAGCGTTCGATTACCTTCTAAGGTGCAGATGCAACCTTTTCTTCACAAACACATTCAACACAGCAATTATTTCCAGTAATCCGAAGTCCGGTTTTGCGAAAAAGTAAGCCTGAATTCCGTCCCGTTTTCCACGTTGATCGTTATCGTTCCTTCCAGCTGATCGGCAAGCAAAGTCACCAGCTGAAACCCGAGGGTCTGGGAATTCGTAATATCCAGATCGCCGGGCAGACCAATCCCGTTGTCCGCGATCAGAAGCTGATACTGACTTTTTTCATCAACATATAGCTTGATCCTGATCTCCCCTCTGCGGCTTCCGGGGAAAGCGTGCTTGTACGAATTTGTCAATAGCTCATTGACGATTAGCCCGCATGGAATCGCCGTATCGATGCCCATCATGATGCTGGCGTCAGCGTCGATGGTCAAAACGATGTGTTCCGCTTTCTTTTTGTAGTGGTGGTTCAAATTGGCTGCAAGTTTCCTTACGTAGTCCCCGAAGCCGATCCGGGAAAAATGATCGGTCAGGTAGAGCCTTTCATGGACCAGGGCTATCGACTTGATCCGGTTCTGACATGCCTGGAAGACGTCGTTGGTCATCGGGTCAGCCGAAGCATCGATCTGCAGGCTCATCATGCTGGAGATCACCTGGAGGTTATTCTTGACCCGGTGATGGATTTCCTTGAGCAGCACATCTTTTTCCTGCAAAGACTCCAGAAGCGCAGCTTCCGCAGTCTTCTGATCGGTCACGTCTCGGGTGATGCTGCCGATAAGCGGCTGTTTGTTCGTCCAAACCAGGAAACTATGGCTCTCTACGGCCCTGATCTGGCCGTCGATGCGCCGGATGTACTGGGATGAATGGGTACACCGTTCCCGGGTGATCAGGTTGTGGATCCACGACTTACTTTCCTCCCGGATCTCCGGCAGACCCGTTTCCCGCGCATCCTTTTCTGGCGAAATCGCATACTGCAAATCCCAGATGTGTTTTCCGATCATTTTCTCCCGGTTTATGCCGGTGATTTCTTCAGAGCCACCGTTAAACTCCAAAATGACGCCTTCACTGTCAATGAGTATGATACCATCGTGAGACTGGGTTATGAGGCTGCGAAGCTTTTCTTCACTTTCAAGCAACGCTTGCTCCGCTCTACGCTTCTCCGTCACGTCTGCTGCGAATACAGCCAGGCGAATGACCTCCCCACCCGCTGATATGATTGGATATACAGTTTGATCAAAGACCCTGCCATCTCGTAAATCTTCACGCCGGACCGGCAGCTTCAGCTTGATCACTTCATCAAAAAGGGCTCTTCTCCGATCGGCCACTTCCGGGGGCATGTATGAAAAACAACAGGTGTTAACCATGCTTTCAGGCGTACTCCCTAGCCGTTGTGCCGCAACATCGTTAATTGTAATGATAGTCCCGTCAGGAGTCACCAAAACCATCGATTCGGTGATCGCATTCATCGGGTCTTCTACTGATTTTTCGATCGAATTGGTGATTGCATAGATCAAATCCGTTATCGAATCGTCTATGGTCGAATCGTCAATGATCAAATCATCCGCTTCCTGTGATACCGCCGTCGCATCTGAACGCTTAATAATATCCCGGACCGTGGCAAACATAAATACAGGATCGCCGTTACCATTTGTGGTCACTTCCCCCTCAGAGTGGACATACCGTGTCACCCCCGCCGAGTCTATAACCCTGTAATTGCTGGAATATGGTATGTCACTGAATAACGAATCGCAGACATCTTTGATGAACGAATCTCTGTCATCGGGATGAACATAGGACATGAGGAGGTCGAAGCTCTTGATATCCCGGATTTTTCCGCATATTATCATCGAAGCTTCTTCACTGCAGACCATTTCGCCGCTGCCCGTATTCCAGCTCCAGTACCCGATCCGGGCGAGCCTTTGAAGCTGCGCGAGGTCCGATTCTCTCGTCCGAGGGACCTTTTCAGCCAGGCCGCCCGGCGTGGAACAAGCGCTGTGAGTCGAACAACTATCTGTAAGTGCTCCAGTGCCCGCCAATCGTTTACGGAGCGTTTTTAGCCTGAGGTTAAACCCTTCTTCGAAGTTGTTTTCAACCAAATTTTCGAAGAATGTAGAATTTTCACCCATATAAACACCAATTGGAGAATAGTCAATTAGTGTGCCATCAGATATATCTTTCTTTATAAAAATCTAAATGCAAAATTAAAAGTGAGAACGAGAAACGATCTCACTTCCGATCGACTCATGATCTCGTCGATATGAACGTCAGGGAAAAGCCTGGCAATTTTTGACATCGCATACTGGCCGTCATTCACAGAAGCTCCCAAGGGGATTACGTGTGTGGCTAAATGCTCATCGATGCAATCGCCATGTATACACTGTTCCTCTACGATTTCCTGTAAAAGCGCGTTAGAATTGCTGAGTCGGAACTTCGATAAAATGGCAATACCTGAAATAGTTCTCTGCTGATCCTGGGACTGCCTTTTTGGGGTTGTACCGAGTATACTGTCGATGATTTTCATTTCAGATTGATGATCTGGGTGAAAGTTGCCGATTTGTGGGGATGTGTATATAATGGGGGTCGATGGTTAGCGGTAACTCTGTTTGGGTTGCATGGCCGCCAGGCCCGCCAAGAGGCCAGGTAGGCTGTCCCCTAATTTATGGTGATTAACCATACAGATATACGGGATAGCTAACTCGGCCCTTGTGTCGGAATGACTCAGCAATACGATCGCTGCGCTGTGCCAGTGCCACACAGATTTCACAGATTACGTTGGATTTCACAGATTGAAACTAATTTCACGGATGAGGTCGATTTCACAGATTACTAGTCTGTTCAATTTTAATCGATCACTCTCCGGGGCGAATCTGTGTAATCGACCTCATCAGTGTCATAGGAAAAAATCTGTGCAATCGAAATCAATCTGTGAAATTTGTGTGGCACAGGCACAGCGCAGCGATCGATTTCCTCACCATGCTCATATGCAACATCTGATACCGATCCAATATACTGGGATTGTCTTGACATTGAATTGATAAATCCGGAAATAGACAAAATGATGAACATCACCCGTTTGTTCGCCCACAATCAATTATATGACAGCCTGCAAGCACGCCAAGAACACTGTTAAATATGGTCCATTTACCCATGAACGGCTCTTGGCGGGCTTGGCCCCTTGGCGGGCTTGGCGGTATTTCAACCAACACAGGGCCAACCACCAATTTTCCATAGCCTTTACATGAAAACCCCATTTTCATCAACTAGTGCCTGGCGGTTTAACATCGCATAATCGGGGCACTGATTAGGTAATAGCCGATACAAGATATGCCGGGTAGTCTCGGAGATTCCTTAAAAAACGCATTATAACAATGTTATCAGGCTACCGCATTTATCGTATTATGGCCTATTATCCCACATATGATCATTCGGGGCGTGGATAAGGGAAGGGCCGATTATTTTTAAACCGTTGATATACATTATTTTTTCGATTCCTCTGAAAAACTATAAATAATCAGTAACGTATAAAACGACTGAAACGCCCGCAACGGATTTTCGCAACAGTCCCGTGGGGTAGTGGTCAATCCTGCTGGACTTTGGATCCGGCGACACCGGTTCGAATCCGGTCGGGACTATGGAAGTTGTACGTAAATGTCCTGTTTAACAGGACATTCTATTTTTTATTATTAAATATAGGGGGCTATCAATTGATAAAAAATCACTTCCGCCTATCAATATTATTATAACTATAAATATATTTAATATATTTATCATTTAAATATATCTATATTAGCAAAAATTTATTCAACATAACATCGGTATATTAAAATATTATTGAGTTGTACAGTTATAATATAATACTAACTATTTTTATATTTTCCCATGATTTGGCCTTTTCGACCATTCTTAGTTGTACGCTGACGTATTTTATAGTCAGTATGGGTTTTTGGGTTATTAATTCTCTTATTTGCCATAAATACAACTCTTCACGTTAGTTAATCTAATGGGATTATTAATATATCTTACCATGATGTTCACGCTTATTCATATTAAAAGTTAGTTATGTATTATTTTTGTTATGTATATTTATTATATATGATATAATCGGTTATACATCGATACACAAAAGTTTATTATAGAAAAAAGGGCATTAAATTATTTACCAAGCTATTGCTTCATATGGGATTTGACATTTTATGGCTAAATTTTCGAATTATGAAAATAAGCTGATTAAAAAAATAACTAACGATAGATATAAACAAAGTCTTGGAAATATCCGTGAGGCTATGGAGGACATATGGAATCCAGATATCCCCCGCATAGTTCCATATTTCACCGATCATGGGATAAAACATTGTGAAAATTTAGCAAAAATTGCCTATAGTATATTATTGACAAGAAAAAAATCATTATCTAATAAAGAATTATACCTACTTTTAGCTGGAATATATTTACATGATATTGGAATGCAATGTGATACGCCTAGTCTTGAAAAAATTAAAATTAAAGCACTTAATTTTAAGGCAGAATATAACCAATCAACCAATCAACAAAAATATATAATCACAGAAGGTCTATTAAAAGAATTGAATACTCCAAAAGGTGTTCGCGAAAATCATAATTATATTTCAGCTGCATGGATTGATTATGCATATAATAAAAAAAGTGATCCAATATTCGGGAGAGCAATAAGTTCATTTCCGGAAGATATTCATATAGATGATTTAATAGATATTTGTTTATATCATACTAAACTAGATATTAATCAATGTCCTGAACATTTTAAAGATGAACCTAGTGAAAATAAACAGTTGGTAGCTGCTCTACTTAGGTTTTCTGATGAATTAGATATAGATGTTAATCGTGTATCATCTCCAACGATTTTACAATGTTTTAATTTAGATCCAAACAATCTAAAATATTGGTGGTTGCATAGGCATACAAAAATTTCTTTTATTGATAATAATAAAATATCAATTGTAATAAGATTAAATCCTGTAGATATAGATCGTTGTGGTGAATATATAAAATATAACTATATAGAAATATTTATTTTTAAAAATAGACCAATCATCGATGTTATTGTTGGTTCAGGATTCCCCATTATACTAAAAGAATTTTCTATAAAAGGTGATAAACGTAGTGATATACTACCACCGGAAATTGTGAAAGTACTTCAAGAAAATAATGATGGTTTAAGAAAAGAAGAAGCAATAAAAGTATATAATAAAGCGATAGTATCAAATCCCGCTGATCATAAAGCATGGAATAATAAGGGTGTAATGTTATTTGAATTGGGGAACTATGCAGATTCACTAATCTGTTATGATATTGCATTAAAAATTAAACCAGATGATGCTGAATATTGGAATAATAAAGGTAATGCTCTTTCTTATCTTGGAAAATTTGTGGAAGCATTAGGTTGCTATGATGAAGCATTAAAAATAGTTCCAAATTATTCTAATGCTTGGTATAATAAAGGAAATACTCTTTCTTATCATGAAGATCTTTCAATTTTTAAAACACCTCAAGATAAACACTTGATTCTTGAAGATGAATTAAAATGTTTTCATGAAGTTACACTCCTTGAACCTTCTAATGTAAATGCTCTGAGTAATAAAGGTAATGTGTTATGCAAACTAAATCGTAGGGTTGATGCTTTAGACTGTTATAATAATGCTATAAAACTAGATCCAACTCATACTAATACTTGGTTTAATAAAGGATATGCATTAGATGATTTGGGAGATAAAAAAGGCGCAATTGAATGTTTTAATAATGTGCTCAAACTGGATGTAAAAAATTTAGATGCATGGTTCTGGAAAGGATATGCATTAGATGATTTGGGAGATAAAAAAGGCGCAATTGAATGTTTTAATCAGGTAATTGAATTAAATCCAAATTATCAAGATATATGGTATGAAAAAGGTCTTATTCACTGTGAACTTGACGAAACAGAAATTGAAATAGAATGTTATTATAAAAATATAGAAATAAATCCATTGCATTTAGACTCATGGTATAATTTGGGTGTCACATACGAAAATTTGAAAAAATATGATGATGCTTTAAACGCATATAATTTTATATTAACGTTTGATAATAAATCAATAGAGACATGGAAAAATAAAGGTGATATTTTATTGAAACTAGGAAAGGAAAAAGATGCGAAAGAATGTTACAATACTGCAAAAATATTAGAAACAGATAAAGGGTAATATAATACTTACAATAAATTAAATTTTAATGAATTTAATAAGGTTTTTTCACTCTAAGCAATTCCTTGTCGTTTTAAATAACGCTGGATTACTTTTTCCTTTTTAATAAGCGCATTATAGTCATTTAAAGTAATACCTTTTCCATAGGTCTCTTCTATCATCTTAATATGCTCTGGTATTTTTTTGGCCCATTCAAATAGATTTTGATATCCTTTTGTATTTATTGTAAAATACTTAGAGTAATCCTTACCAAGCGAATGTTTCAAGGTAATTTTCCCCTGTAGGTCATTATCAGCTATGTTGATTTTATCAATATCTCCAGCAACACTTCTATAACAAAATCCGCCTTCACATTTTTTCCCATTTTTTGCTAATACCTCAAATACTCGATAATCGCCATAGCTTAATAGATAAGCCTTATCGTCTTTATTTGGAACACCATAAGAGCTTTCGCCAGGATACATTAAACTACATGAATTCCATTCGCCGTTTACAAATATTTCAATTTCTGGTGTTATATCAAATAAAGCTGAAAATACTCCATGGTTATATACATTTAGGGCAAAACAAATATAATAATCAGTATATCGTTTTTTCTTCTCTATTTGTACTAAATTAGCTTCAATATTTTCAATAAATATTTTTGGTGTTGCTTCGGAAAATGTGTCCAATGCTTTACTAATTAAAATTTCCGATCCAGGAAATCCCACCATTAATATTCACCTATTCCTACTCATTTCATATACCATTTTCTTTCTGAACCAACCATCTAAACTGTAATTCAATCTTAATTTTGAATTTAGCATAATTAAAAAATATACGTCTACTTTGTCGCCCATTGATTCTAATGTTAAACAATCATCATATAATTCAAAAATAATCTCTTTTGGTAATGTATTGATCCTTTGATCAAAATATTTGATTACCATTTTTTCTAAGTCGCTATCAGAGTTGTTACTTTTCCTGCTTTCTTCCGAAAAGGCAATAAATATAGGTTTCAAATCAGTTATAATCCTTGATTTCATCTGATTTAACTTTAATTCGCTTACTGTGGCAATTTTAATTTTGTTATTAATTCTTACGAGTAATGAATGCTTTTTAAGAGATTTGAGAAGATAATCAGAAGTTTGTGAAGAGCTATTCATACTTATCTCACTGATTACTCTTAATGTGCAAAAATAGTATAAATAGCTTTATATCAAGATTTTAAATTTAATACTTGGGAGTGCGGAGGGTCACGAATTCCCCGCCCTTCAGGGTGGGGATGAAGTGAACCCTCGCCTGCTTTGGGTCGCTTTCCCTTACAAGGCCTTTTAGTTCGGTTTCTTTATAACTTATTATGGGGTGTGATTGTTAGGCCGTTGAAGAAGGTAAAGGGTCTTCAACGGCCTGGATGTGAAAAAATTGGAACTGAATAGCTATAGCCACGGCTATGGGCAAATAACTTACCACATAGTCCTGGTGCCGAAGTACCGGCGCAAGATCTTTTCTGGAAGTGTTGGACGAGATTGCGAGAAGGTTATCCTGGAGATATGTGCGAGGAACGGGTACAGGGTGATCAGCTTACATGTAGCTGATGATCACCTACACATATTCATGGAGTTCCACCCCACTGATTCTTTATCCGGGGTTATCAAGTAGCTGAAAGGCGAATCTGCGTTCTTGTTATTCATGATGCATCCTGAACTACGGAAAAAGTTATGGAAAGGCAGCCTCTGGTCAGCCGGCAAATTCTACAGACCTGTAGGCAATGTGACTGCTGATACGATCAAGCATTACCTCAACGAGTCACAGCAAAAACCAGTTACAAACGGTCCAGAGCAATCAAGTCTGCGACGCTATCATAGATAAAGGCTTAAAGGGGTGTACCTAATAGTGCGGCCCCTTGCATACCCCGGGTTTTAACCCGGGGCTGCAATTTACTCTACTTTTTAATGCTCTTCCCCCCGTACACCAACCAGGTTCCAAGCGATCTTTTTTCCTCATCCCCCTTCTATAACTTCTCCCCCACCAAAGCCGGTCATTTCCCGATCATACAAGATCGAAGCGGTCAAGGTTCATTACTTTGGCCCATACTGCAACGAAGTCCTGTACAAACTTACTCTTACCATCAGCGCTTCCGTAGACCTCGGCGAGAGCCCGTAGGTGAGAATTCGAACCGAAGATGAGGTCGACCCGTGTGCCGGTCCACTTGACTTCGCCTGTCTTGCGATCACGTCCTTCGAACACGTCAGCGTCTTTGGAGACTGCCTTCCACTCTGTGCCCATGTCGAGCAGGTTCACGAAGAAGTCGTTGGTGAGTGTCTCCGGGTGCCTGGTGAAGACGCCGTTTTGGGTCTGTCCGAAGTTGGTGTTTAGCACACGCATGCCGCCCAAAAGCACCGTCATTTCGGGTGCGGTTAAGGTCAGCAATTGTGCCTTGTCGACCAGCATCTCCTCGGCCGATATCGCATAGCGGGTCTTTTGGTAGTTGCGGAAGCCGTCTGCCTTTGGCTCGAGTACGGCGAAGGAAGCCGCATCGGTTTGTTCCTGCGAGGTGTCCATGCGTCCTGGGGTGAAGGGGACTGTCACCTGGTGACCGGCATTCTTTGCAGCTTGCTCGACGCCTGCACAGCCCGCCAGCACGATCAGGTCAGCCAGTGATACTTTCTTCCCACCTGATTGTGCCCTGTTAAATTCGCTCTGTATGCCCTCCAGGGTCTTGAGTACCTTTGCCAGTCGGGCAGGCTGGTTGACTTCCCAGTCCTTCTGTGGTGCCAGGCGGATGCGGGCACCGTTGGCGCCGCCGCGTTTGTCCGAGCCACGGAAGGTGGACGCGGATGCCCAGGCGGTCGAGACCAGCTCTGACACTGAGAGTCCGGATGCCAGGAGCTTGCCTTTGAGGGAAGCGATGTCCTGTGCATCTATCAGTGGGTGGTTGACGGCCGGGATGGGGTCCTGCCAGATGAGCTCTTCCGTCGGGACCTCGGGGCCGAGATAGCGTGGAAGCGGGCCCATGTCGCGGTGCGTCAGCTTGAACCATGCCCGGGCAAATGCATCCGCAAGCTGATCCGGGTGTTCCAGGAAGCGCCGCGATATCTTTTCGTAGATCGGGTCGAACCTTAAGGCAAGGTCAGTGGTCAGCATGCCTGGGGCGCGACGCTTTGACGGGTCGTGGGGGTCCGGTACGGTGCCGGCGCCTGCGTTGTCCTTTGGCTTCCACTGGTACGCACCGGCGGGGCTTTTGGTCAGCTCCCATTCGTAGTCGAACAGGTTTCTGAAGAAGTTGTTGCTCCACTTTGTGGGTGTCTGGGTCCAGATGACCTCCGGTCCGCCGGTAA